>CANNKD010000106.1 GCA_947505205.1 Bacteroidota bacterium
CAATTGATAGGCAATCAGTTGCCAAAACGACTGTGGAAATGAGCTGGACCAATTATGCTAACAGTATTCTTCAATTGATCAGGTAATTGAACATAAAAAGGATAAAAAAAAACTGCTTTCTATATTGAAAGCAGTTTTTTTTATCAGCATATTAAATCAATAATCGTCATCATCATCAAAATCATCGAAACTTTCAAAATCATCATCTGAAATTCCGGCGATATCATCATCTTCATCCCATTCGAGTTCAACCTCGTTAAAATCATCAGCTTCAATTTCTTCTATCTCTTCGGCCTCTTCAAAATATGAATCTAATTCGTCATCGTTCATATCTCCAAGACCTTCTACTGTAGCCGAACTAATAATCTTTGGGTTTATATTTTTTAATTCCTTCATTACATCTGGTGAGACGTAAAACTCATCATAATTGTTGAAACAAAAATCGATGTACTTTGGATCCATATCAAAAACTTCCTGCAAAGTTTTTCCTTCATATTTTCCAAAAGGGAACTCCGATTCAACATCATAAAATTTCATAAAACTCAATTTTTGTTTGTTAAATAATTCTGAATTTATTGTAAAAGTAATTGTATTTCAATAATCAAGCAAGCCTTTTTTTTGTTTCATTTTTAGTAATTTATTTTCATTTTTTAAAGATTAAATACACTGCCAAAATCAAAAAAACGAAGCCTATCAAGTGATTCAGTTTGAAAGTTTCGTTTTTGAAAACAAGAGGCGAAAATACAACAAAAACTATCAAAGTGATTACTTCTTGCAAAATTTTCAGTTCAATTAAACTAAAAGGGTAGCCGTTACCTGTGAATCTTAACCTATTTGCCGGAACCAGCAATAAATATTCAAATTGCGCAATTCCCCAGCTGATAAGTACAATCAAAAACAATCCTAATTTGGCAATCCGTGTAAATTCCTTAAATCTCCAATTACAATACCAGGTAAATGTCATGAAAATATTCGCAGTGAACAACTTGCCTATCGTAGTCAATTGCTTCATTCAATAAAATTTTACGCAAATATCAAATTAATTATAAATTCATCGAAAGAATAAAATATTTTTGTTAAATGGCTGATAGATTGATATTTATTAAACATTATGCTTGAGACTCTTTTAAGTTATAGTCAAGGAAAAATTCCATAATCGGGTAAATATTTTTAGCAATGAATTAGTTAATTGAGAATCATTACAAATTAAACAGTATTTTTGCAGCCGATAAATCATTGTCGATGACCATTCCTGACATTATAAATAACTCAATATCAGTACATCAGCTTATCTTAGCTGATGAAGTTTTCATGCAAAAGATTCAGGAAGCAGTGGATGTTTGTGTAGAATCTCTGCGGTCAGGTGGAAAAATTTTACTTTGCGGAAACGGTGGAAGTGCCTCAGATGCGCAACACATTGCAGCAGAACTTTCGGGTAGGTTTTACTATGATCGGCCACCCTTGTATGCTGAAGCATTGCATGTTAATGGTTCATATCTGACAGCAGTGGCAAACGATTATCATTTTGAAATGGTTTACCGTAGAATGGTTGAAGCAGCCGGAAAAGTTGGTGATGTTTTGATTGGGTTAAGCACTTCCGGAAATTCACAAAATGTTGTGTATGCCATGGAAGCCGCTAAAAAAATTGGCATGAAAACCATTGCATTTACTGGTGAAACAGGTGGAAATTTACTTTATATAAGTGATGTTTTGTTAAATGTTCCCAGCAGCGATACACCACGCATTCAGGAGGCTCATATCCTAATAGGCCACATTATATGTGAATTTATTGAAAAAACGATCTTTCCAAAAGATGAAGGAATTTAGTCAATTTGTCAACTCCTTGTCGAAAGACTGGACACTGTTTCTCGATAGAGATGGTGTGATTAACAAACGACTGCCTGATGAATATGTAAAATCCATTGAAGAATTTGATTTTTTGGAAGGTGTAACAGAAAGTTTACAAATTCTTAGCAAAATTTTCGGGCGCATCATTGTTATTTCCAACCAGCAAGGAATCGGTAAAAAACTTATGACGATTGAAACACTTGATAGTATTCATAATCAAATGATTACAGATGTTTCAAAAGATGGTGGAAGAATAGATAAGGTCTATTTTTGTCCGGATTTGGCTGATAAACCAGATAATTGCCGAAAACCTAACAGCGAAATGGCCTTTCAGGCGAAAAAGGATTTTCCGGAAATTGATTTCAATAAATCTTTGATGATCGGAGATTCGGCCTCTGATATCGAATTCGGTAAGCGGCTCCAAATGAAGACAATATTTATTGGTAAATCAAGTGATTCATCAGCCGATTTTGAATTTAGTTCATTGCTTGAATTTACACAAATTCTTGTAAATGAATTAGATTCGCTTGAAAAGAAAGGAAGTATATGCTGACAACATCAACAATTCTGATTGTTTTCATAACCTATACTGTTTTTCTCTATATCGTGACTTATATCACCTCGCGGAAGGCAAATAACGAAACCTATTTCACCGGAAACAAACGTTCTCTTTGGTATGTTGTGGCTTATGGAATGATTGGCGCATCTCTGTCGGGTGTTACTTTCATGTCGGTTCCGGGTTGGGTGGGAGATACAGGATTTTCTTATTTCATGGTTGTGTTGGGCTATTGGCTTGGTTATCTTGTAATTTCGTTTGTTCTGCTTCCTCTTTATTACAAACTTAATTTGACCTCAATTTATAGTTATTTAAGTAATCGTTTTGGTTTTAGCAGTTATAAAACAGGTTCTTTGTTGTTTATTGTTTCCAGATTATTAGGTGCTTCACTACGTATGTTTCTTGTAGTGAATGTGTTGCAGATATTTCTATTCAATTCGCTGGGTGTTCCTTTTATGGTGACGGCCTTGGTTTTTATTCTGTTGGTGCTTTTATTTACCTATCAGGGAGGAATAAAAACCATTGTTTGGACAGATACTTTACAAACTACATTCATGCTTATTGCTGTGGTAATGACAATTATCATCATTGCAGATCGCATGGATATTGGTCTAACTGACTTATTTTCAAGGGTTATGGATTCGGATTACAGTAAGATCATTGTTACTGATTTCAGTGCCAGAAATCATTGGCTTAAGCAATTATTGAGTGGTGCTTTCATCACGATCACAATGACCGGACTTGATCAGGAAATGATGCAAAAAAACCTAAGCTGTCGTAATTTGCGTGATGCTCAAAAGAATATGCTTAGCTTCAGCGTTGTACTCGTTTTCGTGAATATGATTTTTCTCTTTTTGGGAGCAACATTATTTATGTATGCAAACGAGAAAGGCATTGTAATACCACTGCAAAAAGATGATTTATTCGCGACAATTTCATTGCAATATCTCACACCTGTTGCAGGAATTATCTTTTTAGTTGGGCTCATTTCGGCTGCTTATCCAAGTGCAGATGGTGCAATTACGTCCTTAACAACTTCATTTTCAATAGATATAATTGGTATTAAAGAGAAATTGTGGCCTGAAGCTAAAAAAAAGAAAGTGCGTCAAATGGTTCATCTGGGATTTGCATTCGTATTATTGATGATGATTGGTATGTTTAGTATCATCAACGATCGCAGTGTGATTGATAAATTATTTACCATTGCCGGATATACGTATGGTCCTTTACTTGGCTTGTTTGCATTTGGATTATTCAGTAAAAAAGCAGTAAAGGATAAATATGTGCCATATATTGCACTTTTATCACCAGTCATTTGTTATGTATTAAGTTCACAATCAGTAATATGGTTTAATGGATATAAATTTGGTTTTGAATTATTGATTTTAAACGGATTACTTACCTATTTTGGACTTTGGCTAATTAGAAATAATAATAATAACCCTACAATTTTATAAATATGGAAAACTTCAGATTTATTGCATTATCCGAAACACTGGATCGTCAAGTAGTTCCGGTTAGTTATCCCTCTTTGAAAATCTCCGATTATTATGGATCGATGGTTTTCAATGAAACTGTGATGCGCGAATATCTAACCAAGGAGGCATTTCAAAGTGTTAAACTTGCTATAGATAAAGGTAAAAAAATCGATCGAAAGGTTGCAGATCAGGTCGCATCAGCAGTAAAAGCATGGGCTTTGAGTAAAGGTGCCACACATTATTCACATTGGTTTCATCCATTAACGGGTACGACTGCTGAAAAACATGATGCTTTTATCAATCCTGTCTCAGGAGGAAAAGCGATTGAAGAGTTTCAGGGTAATGAGCTGATACAGCAAGAACCTGATGCTTCTTCGTTTCCAAGCGGTGGAATCCGGAATACTTTTGAAGCGCGTGGTTACACAGCCTGGGATCCAACTTCACCTGCATTTATTCTTGATAAAACCTTGTGTATCCCAACAATTTTTGTTTCATATACCGGAGAATCACTCGATTATAAAACTCCATTGTTGAAGTCAGTGGAAGCCATTGACCTAGCTGGTCAAAAAGTTTGTCAGTTTTTCGATCAAAACATCACCAAGGTTTACCCAACATTAGGTTGGGAACAAGAATATTTTTTGGTTGACTCCGCTCTTTTTGCTGCTCGTCCTGATCTTGTTTTAGCCGGAAGAACGGTTTTTGGTCATATTTCGGCAAAGGATCAACAATTGCATGATCACTATTTTGGTATCATTCATAGCCGTGCCAGAGCTTTTATGAGCGATCTTGAGATAGAATCGCATAAACTTGGTATTCCTTTGAAGACCAGGCACAATGAGGTTGCACCAAGTCAATTTGAATGTGCGCCTGTATTTGAAGAAGTAAATGTAGCCGTTGATCACAATCAGTTACTCATGCACTTATTGGATGTTGTCAGCCGAAAACATCATTTCAAAGTTTTGCTCCATGAGAAACCCTATGAAAGCGTAAATGGCAGCGGGAAACATAACAACTGGTCGTTGGCTACGAACACAGGTATTAATTTGTTGGCACCAGGTAAAACTCCGGAAGATAACTTATTGTTTATCGCAATTTTGGTGAATGTATTAAAAGCGTTACACACATATGAAGAAGTAGTAAGAGCCAGTATTGCATCTGCCTCCAATGACTTGCGCTTGGGAGGCAATGAGGCGCCACCAGCAATTATTTCAGCTTTTATCGGTGAACAGTTGACGGCCACGCTCGATGCTATTGAAATGATGGAAAACCACAAAGGCCTTGGTGCTGACTCAATTAGAGAGAAATTGAAAGGTATTCCTAAAATTCCTGAAATTTTGCTCGATAATACGGATAGAAACCGCACTTCTCCTTTCGCATTTACAGGAAATAAATTTGAGTTCAGAGCTGTTGGATCAATTGCTAACTGCGCAAAGCCCATGTTTGTGCTAAATACGATTGTTGCTGAGCAATTTACATTGTTTTATCAGGAAGTTAAATCCCAAATAGATAACAATGTGATGAAGGAGGATGCCATATTTGAAGTAATTAAACAATATATTAAAGACTCTAAGGCAATTCGTTTTGAAGGAAATAGCTACAGTGAGGAATGGAAAATTGAAGCAGCAAAACGTGGATTATCGAATCATGCAACTACTCCTGATGCACTCAAAGCATTTATCTCACCGAAAGTAATCGCGCTATTCGAAAAACATAATGTTTTGAATAAACGAGAGTTAGAAGCCAGATATGAAATAAATTTAGACAAATATATCCGTAAGCTTCAGATAGAATCACGTTTGATAAGTGATCTATCCATCAACCATATTATCCCAACTTCCATTTTATACCAAAATACACTGATAGAAAATGCCAGGGGATTGAAAGAAGTTTTGGATCAAAAAACATACGTTAAATTGAGTCGAAATCAGGTACAAACGATCAAGGAAATTTCTGAGCATATCTCTGAGATTCGTCAATTTGTTGAAATGATGACGGAAGAACGCCGAGCTGCCAATCGCTTAGAATCTGAAGTTGAAAAAGCTGAAGCATATTGCTACAAGGTAAAACCATATTTTGAAAAGGTAAGGCATCACGTTGACAAACTTGAACAGGTTATTGACGATCGATTATGGCCATTGCCAAAATATCGCGAGTTGATGTTCATTAAATAACACTCATATAATCTGTATATTATGAAAATTTGGGAAGCTTCGGTTTCCCTTTTTTCATTTTGCACACCAAATAATTTTGACTTACATTTGTAAAAGTTATTGAATCCATTGAATGTAAACTCAGCATAAAAAGATGTATAATTTCAAAACGAAATATTGGGCAAATTTAGCATTAGTAGTTTGTTTACTATTTGTCAATCAGCCAATTAGATCACAGTTTGTGGTTTCCCCGGCGAATGCTTCAAAAACGAGTGAATCGGCTGGTTTTTATTACAGTTTACCCCGACAGGTTATTAAGGTTGATTTTGTAATTGAGCAAACGAAGCGATTTAAAGGACCTTACAGCGATTTTTCCTCAAAAATTTTAGGTGTTGATAATTACATTTCGAAGGACGAAACGAAGTATTCACTTGTCGATGTGATCATTTCCACGGTTACAGAACCTGATCCGCAGGCAACATTTTATGTTGAATTTGATGAGAAAGCCTCGAAAGATGCAAAAAGTTTGGTGTTCAATTTGGCGTCTGATGGAATAATTCTGGGGGCAAATGACGTGGATATTCAAACACAACTTGAAAGTACAACTATTACAAAAACACTTGTTAATAGTTATGAAAATAAGGACTTTAAGTATTTTGCAGAAAGTAATTTATATCAGAAAATCGACACAATTGTTCGGAAAATCACGATTGATACAACAACAATCAAGAGGAACATATTGCAATCCTCCTGGGTGGATCGAAGCCCTGAACAAAAAGCACGTGCGGCTGCCGAATACATCCATAAAATCCGCGAAAGCAGATTTAATCTTTTGACAGGTTATCAGGAAGTTAGCTATGGGAACAGCATAACATATATGGATGAAAAGTTGCGGGAAATGGAGGATGATTATCTTAGTCTTTTCTTAGGGAAAGAGATAAAAACCTTGATTCAGCAAGATGTTGCTTATTTGCCATTAAAGGAAAATACGGGAGAACAACCAATAGCTAAATACAGCGAAAGCCTTGGCCTCGTTGGACTTAATTCAAAAGCTGAACCTATTATAATCGAGATTTCACCCTTGGGAAATACAGTAGCGATTGCTGCCGAAAATAAGAATTCCGGTCAATCGAAAATTACCAATAATTTATACTACCGAATTCCGGAAAATGTAATAATAAAAATCATTTTCAAAGGAAATGTTTTGGCTAATGAGAGCCTGTTAATCAGTCAATTAGGTTCTGTTTCAATTGCTCCTATGAACAAAACCCGCTTGATTTTCGATCCAAACACAGGAATGGTTATATCGGTAAAACGAGAATAACTATTGAATAGCCTCTTTTATTCTTACTAATTTTTCTAACAAAGATTCAACAAGATCGAGACGTAACATATTTGCACCGTCAGATTTTGCAATTGCCGGATTTGGATGTGTTTCCAAAAAAATACCATCGGCACCGGTTGCAATAGCAGCCTTTGCGATCAAGCTGATCAATGCTGGTTTTCCTCCTGTCACACCCGATTCCTGATTGGGTTGTTGAAGTGAATGCGTGATATCCATGATTACTGGGACATTAATCGCACGCATATCAGCGATATTTCTATAATCGACAACCAAATCCTGATAGCCAAACATATTACCTCGTTCGGTTAGCATAACCATTTCATTACCAGATTGTTTAACCTTATCAACAGCAAACTGCATGGCTCTTCCAGATAAAAATTGTCCTTTTTTAATATTCACAATTTTACCGGTTTTTGCGGCTGCGACAAGTAATTCTGTTTGCCTGCATAAAAAAGCCGGTATTTGCAAAATATCCACATATTCAGCCGCCAAATAGGCTTCATCCACAGCATGTACGTCGGTAACTACCGGAATATGAAATTGTTGACCTACATTTTTTAAGATATTTAATGCTTTTTCATCACCAATACCCGAAAAAGAATCCAATCTCGAACGGTTTGCCTTTTTGTAAGAACCTTTAAAGATAAATGGAATATCAAATTGCTTCGATAAGTGGACTAATTTTTCAGCTATCTCAAAAGGGTTCTGATCGTTTTCAATGACACAGGGACCAGCCATCAGAAAAAATCTGTCAGTTCGCGTGTTTGAAATTAATTTAAATGCTAAATCACTCATAATAAATTATATATATTATTTACTGAAAGTCATACTTTAGTTACATTTTGCCATTTTCACAAGAGAATCCGATTCAATCTTGCCTTTATATTGAGGATCAAGAGTTGAATTGATCATTGCAATAGCTACAGTTTCTGCTTTAATGGCTTTATATTTCTTCATTCTTCCAAAGAAAAAATAGCCAATAGAACGCAAGACTATTTCACCCATCTTTTCTGAAAAACGAAATTCAGGTCGCTTACCAAGTAGTAAACTCGGTTGAACAAAAACTTTCTTAGGGATAGAAGTGGCTTCAATCGCATTCTCCATTTCACCTTTTGTTCTTAAATAGAAATTAGAAGATTTTGCATTTGCTCCTAAACTTGAGACGACCACAATGGTCTGCGCATTTTTTTTCTCGGCTATTTTCGCAAAAGTAAGTGGTATTTCAAAATCAATTTTTCGGAAAGCATCTTGTGAACCTGCTTTCCGAATAGTTGTACCAATACAACAATAAAATACATCGCCATTACATTTATTAGCTTGATTATCAAAATATTCAAAATCAACTTCGTATTGAATGAGCTTTGAATGTGTAATTGGAAGGTTTGTTCTTCCAAAACTTCTTATTTCTGTAAATTGCTCATTTTGAAGCAATAAACGAATTAAATGACCTCCAACCAAACCGGATGCTCCAATAATAACCGCGCTATGTTTCATACACCTTTTTGCTTTTTTTTATCACGAAATAAACACCCACAAAGATAAATAATGCTGCGATAATTTGTTGAAAATGAAGTTGTTCTTTGCCAAAAATAACGGCAACCAACGTAGCTATGGCAGGCTGAGAATAGATAAAAGCGCTGTTTGTTGCAGCACTCATGCGAGTTAAGGAATAATTATTGAGAAAATATGCCAGAATGGTTGCGAAAACAACAACGTATCCAATTGATAACCATATATGTATAGGAATAATTGACCAGTCTGTTTGGATGAACTTTGGCAAAGTAAAAGGTGCTACAAAAAGGAAACCAAATAAGAAAACCCATTTCATCAACGTAATCGGATGGTATTTTGATGCCAATGGTTTTATCAATACCAAAAAGAAAGCATAAGAAGTTACATTGATCATTATCAATACATTACCTAAGGATGTTGAGCTGGAAAAATCAATTTTTCCTTTTCCGAGTATCAGGTAAATTGCTCCAACTGAACCTAACATCATTCCAATAAATTTACTTCTGCCAAAAGAAATATTTTGAAATATCTTTGAGAAAAACAGCACAGCGATTGGGATTCCAACCATCAAAATACTGGCATTGATTGAAGTAGTGAGGTTTAAACCTTCAAAAAACATGAGCTGATTAAGCGAAATACCGAAAAAACCAGAAAGAAGTAAAGTTTTCCAATCTTCACGTTCGATCTTTTCCTTTTTCAACCAGGAAGCAATAAACCAGAAAACGACAGTCGCGATGGATGTCCGTACAAAGATAATAGCCCGCGGATTCATATAATTAGGCATAATACCTTTTGCAATCACGTAATTTAATCCGTAAATAATATTAGCGCCAATAACTGCCAACAGGGCAGGAGCTCTGTTTTTCAATGAGTTATAAATTTAAAAAGGGAGATCACCTTCCGGATCTTGCGAAACGAAATCTTCGATAGGAGAAGCTTGCTGCGGTTGTGGGGTGGAAGGAGCAGAGCCTGTTCTTTCGAATTTCCAAACTCTCACGTCAGTGTACCATTTACCATTAAACTCGCGTGATTCGAGATTTACTGAAGCTTTTATCTTTTCGCCCATTGAAAATGATTTGGCCTCATTTGATCTGTCACCCCAACATGAAAGACATATTTTTTTTGGATATTGATCATCAGTTTCGATGATTAACTCTTGTCTTACCCAACTTCCGGCTTTTCCTTCACCACTTTGTAATTGACCAAGCTGAACAACTTTACCTGAAACTTCTACGTTTGCCATATTGAATGTGATTTAATGAATGTTTGTACAAAATTAAAAAAAAAAGCGTTATTTCGGCTCAAATGAAACAATTCATTTGAAAAACTGTTATAATAAAAATGAATTTTATGAAGCTTAGAAATTGTATTTTTATAATCGTAATTATTTTAATATCAAATATATACGTAATGAGTCAAGAATTCGATAATGAAACAATCACCTTAGGATCAGGATGTTTTTGGTGTTCGGAGGCTATTTTCCAGCGATTAGATGGAGTTTCACAAGTGGAATCAGGCTATTGTGGTGGCGATATCATAAATCCGACTTACGATCAGGTTTGCACAGGTAAAACAAGTCATGCAGAAGTAGTTAGGGTAACTTATAAACCTAACGTGATTGGCTTATCTGAATTATTGGAAGTTTTCTTTAAAACCCACGATCCGACCACATTGAATCGTCAGGGTGCTGATGTTGGGACACAATATCGGTCAGTTATCTTTTACAACTCCGACGAACAAAAAAAGGTTGCACTCGATATCATCAAGGAATTGAATGCTAAACAAATATGGGATAAACCGATTGTTACACAGGTAGTTCAGATGAGCACTTTTTATCCTGCTGAAAAATATCATCAAAACTATTTTAATGATAATAAAAATCAAGGCTATTGCCGCTTCGTAATTGTTCCTAAGCTTGAGAAGTTTGAAAAGGTATTTTCGGATAAGTTTAAGAAAAATTAGGCCAAGTAAATACTGCACCTCAGTGGAAATTTTTCAAAATTCCTAAAACCTTTAGATGGTTGTGATATTCCATATCGGAATAAGGAATAAATATTTTTAATGACAATTTTATTAGCTGAATATCAGCAATCTTTTCCTATCATTTTGTCAGATAATTTATAGTATGGCAGTTTTAAATGTTTATAAATAGCTGATATTCTTTCTTTTGTAACATTTGCATTTATTACATCTGTGGCTGTTTTGTGTTACATCATTTTATTTTTATTACAAACATTGAATGCATTCAGACGCGCTTCCTGCTTTTTTCAACCGTTTCCTTTCTCTCCCTTAATTTTACCCACTTCACATTTTTCAATTACTTTTTCACTATTTACCTTTTAATATGGCTTCTTCAATTATTGTAATCTTCTCTAAAATTAGTTTATTTTTCTGTTCATTTTTTTCATTTATTTCCTTCATCAAAATTTGATCATTCTCCCATAGATTTATCATTTTTTCCAACCTTAAATTTTCATCGGAAACAGCACCTTTCTTTTCATTAGTCAATTTTTCCCAATCAATAAACATTGGTCCTCTTCCGAAAATTAACCAATTAATATTTAGTCTTTCTATCTTTTCCCCTAACTTTATTATGAATTCTATTCCCGGTTTTATTCCATTCACTATTCCA
>CANNKD010000107.1 GCA_947505205.1 Bacteroidota bacterium
AAGTTGGGCTGGTGCAATACACATACAAAGTCGGACTCGCTATACTGCTTACACCACTCATTTACATTGCTCACTGGGCAATTGATAAGTACTTGGCAAAAAAGGAAATACAATCCTGATTTAGCTGTTTCTGGTCAGATTTAAAGCGATTCTTCCTGCCAAAATATTGTATCTTTGAGGAATCCGTCTCAAAAGTTGTTTATGGATGATTTGCCAAAACTCCGGAAAATGAAAAATCTACTCCTTGGCTTAATGGCATTGAATGTGGGTTAATTTGGTAACCATTACAAATGCAAAAGGAGAAAAAATTTCAGCGCGAATGATAAAGGAAGTGTTTAAATAAAAAAAACGGGACATTATCTGTCCCGTTGTGCGTATCCTAAACCAATGAATTGAGAAGGAGATGATTATTTCTTCTTCTCTTTTTTCTCCAATCTTTTCTCTTTCAGTGTTTTGACTGGTTTTTTCTTTTCTTCTTTCTTTTTGTCTAATGATTTTGCCATGACTTTTCGTTTTTTTGGGTTTCAGACCACGAAAATAGTGTGATTTTACTCGCCAAGCAAAATAATTATTATACCAAATAGAATAATCTGTGGCTATCATTATTTCTTAATATTGCTTTAAATTCTATTTTGCATGAAAACAGAGACAGCCGAATTCAAAAAAAGCCTTAATTTACTCGATTCAACTGCTATTGTCATCGGTTCGATGATTGGTTCGGGCGTCTTTATCGTGGGTTCCGATATGGCCCGAATACTTGGTTCTCCCGGCTGGTTGATGATTACCTGGCTCATTACCGGCGTGCTAACGATCTTTGCTGCACTAAGTTATGGCGAATTGGCTGCCATGATGCCAAAAGCCGGCGGACAATATGTGTATTTGCGCGAAGCCTATAATCCGTTTGCAGGCTTTTTATATGGCTGGACGCTTTTTCTGGTCATACAAACAGGTACGATTGCTGCGGTGGCCATGGCTTTTGCAAAGTTTTCGGGCGTGTTGATGCCTTGGTTTTCTGAACAAAATGTGTGGCTCGACCTCGGTTTCCTGAAATTGAACACAGTTCAATTGCTGGCTGTTGGTTCAATATTTTTACTCACCTGGATCAATTCGCGTGGTATTAAATCGGGAAAAATCGTTCAAAATTCTTTTACCATTACCAAGATCGTCGTTCTTATCGGCTTTATCATCATCGGATTGCTTGTCGCGAAAAACATAGATGCCATAAAATTAAATGCTTCTTATTTTTGGGATGCGCAGCAAACGAACGATGGAATAACCAGTCCATTGGCCGGAATGGCGCTGCTTGCAGCTATTGGCACGGCCATGGTGGGTTCTCTTTTTTCGTCCGATGCCTGGAACAATATCACTTTCACGGCTGGAGAAGTCGTCAATCCGAAAAGGAATATTCCGCTCAGTCTTTTTTTAGGAACGGCGATTGTTACGGTAATTTTCATTCTGGCTAACTTTGTTTACATACAGGTTTTACCATTACGTGGTAGCCCTGAAGGGCAAACTGTGTTTGAAAGAGGAATTCAGTTTGCCACAAACGATCGTCTGGGAACGGCAGCCATCACCAGTTTTTTGGGTGAGAGTGCTACGATTATTATGGCAGTTTTTATCATCATTTCCACTTTTGGTTGCAACAATGGATTGATTTTATCGGGCGCACGGGTGTATTACGCCATGGCTCAGGATAAATTGTTTTTTAAGAGCGTTGGGACTTTAAACAAAAATGGCGTTCCGGCAACAGCTTTATATATTCAGGGCATTTGGGCCGGATTACTTTGTTTGTCAGGAACATACGGTGAATTACTGGATTATGTGGTTTTTGCTGTGCTCATATTTTACGTGCTCACCGTGGCCGGAATATTTGTGCTTCGTAAAACACGGCCAAATGCCGAAAGACCATACAAGGCTTTTGGCTATCCTTTGATTCCCGCAGTGTATATCATTGCCGCTACTTTGATTATTGTTGACTTGTTCATCATGAAATTCGACAACACCTGGCCGGGCTTATTCATCGTTTTGTTGGGAGTTCCGGTGTATTTTATCTGGACCAGAAAGAATAAACAGACTTTAAATGAATGAACTCAAATAAGTGGTAAACTCAACAAAAACAACACGATAGCAATTGGGGTTAAAAATTTCTTGTCGAATTGCGTGAAGTCGCCACGATCTTCCGATCGAAATAAACCCATCACCTTGAATTCACCGATTGCTCGGACTAATAGAAAACCAGAAACAAAATAGATCAGGTTTTCGCTCACATTATCTGAATGGCCTCCCGATTTTTGCCAGGCGCGCATCAGCACGATGAAAGCACCGAAAACCAATGCAAAAGTCTGAATGATAAACCATTTTTTGCCTTTTGAAGGGTCAGATTCGGAGTCTGCCGGCATGATGAAATAGGTTTTGAACTTTCTAAATATGAGTATAAAAAATGAAATAACGGCTAACAATATCATGCTTGTAGCAAATAAAATTCCTGATATCCAGACTATTGACATTATTTTTGATTATAAGTTATTATTGTGTCATCCTCCAATATAAATATCCAGCTCTCTTGCTTTTTGGATAAGAGAATAATTGGTAGGGACAAGGTTTAGTTTCCCGCTTACTTCTTTCAAAGGCACTGAAATGGTGTTACCGCCTTTGGTCGCAACCATTTTACCGTAATCATCTTCCGAAATCAATTGTGAGGCTTTTGCTCCAAATCGTGTTGCCAAAATTCTATCCATTGGCGATGGGCTGCCGCCACGTTGCACATAGCCAAGCACCGTTTTGCGTGCTTCGAGTTTTGTTTCGCTTTCGATGGAATAACAGATAAAATCGCTTGCTGATCGAAATTCCTTCGGAAATGGTATTCCTTCGGCAACCACAACAATCGAATAGGGTTTCTTTTTAGTGAAACGGGTCATGAGATAACGATTCATTTCTTTCGTATCGAAAGATAATTCCGGGATTAAAATAACATCACCACCGCCCGCCATACCCGAAAACAAGGTAAGCCAACCGGCAGTGTGTCCCATCAACTCGATCACCATGATTCGCTGGTGCGAATTGGCGGTTGAATGCAGACGATCGATCGCTTCTGTGGCGATATTTACAGCAGAATCGAAGCCAAAAGTAAAGTCAGTTCCCCACACATCGTTATCAATGGTCTTTGGAATACCTACGATATTCAGGCCTATGTCAGACAACATGGACGCTGTTTTTTGTGTTCCGTTTCCGCCAATACAAACCACGCAATCGAGTTTTAAATCTTTATAATTCTTCTTGATCAGCTCCGGTTTGTCGCTTTCCTGATCTTTGCTCTTTTTAAATGGTTTTTCGCGAGAGGTTCCCAAAATTGTACCACCAAGCGTTAAAATACCGGATAGATTTACCTCTGAAAGTTCGACGTATTCATTGTTAATTAATCCAGAAAAGCCTGAAGAAAATCCAATTACTTCCATTCCGTAATGGGAAATAGCTGTTTTGCCGACGCCACGAATGGCCGCATTAATCCCCGGACAATCACCACCAGCGCTTAATATTCCAATTCTTTTTGGTTTTGCCATTGTAAGGAGTTTTGCCCGCAAAATTGGCGAATTTATTTGATTTTTTGCCAAAGTACCTCAACTTATAGTAAGTTTGTAATGAAATATGGAAGCGAAGCTACGTATCAAGTTTGTAAGGATAAGGTTTATTGATACAAGTGCATCATAATTAAACGAATATCCAAAAGATCTATGAAAATGAAAAACCTGTTAATCATTATTGGATTATTGATATTCAGCAATTTACAAGCACAATATCTGAATATTGAGATTTCCAATTATGCGGATCCGAATGAGCCGAGCATCTATATCAATCCAAAAAATCCATTGGAGATCATGGGTGGCGCAAATATAAACCGTTATTATTTTTCGGAAGATGGCGGCTATTCATGGGATGAAGGCACGTTGAGTTCTCCATCGTATGGAGTTTGGGGCGATCCGATGATTATCACTGATACGCTCGGCGATTTCTATTATTTTCATTTGGCAAATCCACCTTCCGGAAACTGGATCGACCGTATTGTCTGTCAGAAATACAATAAATTAACCCATACCTGGAATGATGGTAGTTTCATGGGCTTGAACGGTGAAAAGGCCCAGGACAAACATTGGGTGGTTGTGGATCAGAAAACGAATGTGATTTACGTAACCTGGACGCAGTTTGATGCTTACGGGAGTAGCGATCAGTTTTGTCAGAGCAATATCATGTTCTCGAAGTCAACGGATTTGGGTGCATCATGGAGTCAGGCAAAGCAAATAAACAGCCAGCCCGGCGACTGTGTCGATAGCGACAATACCGTTGAAGGCGCTGTTCCTGCTGTTGGTCCAAATGGTGAAGTTTATGTTGCCTGGGCCGGACCCAATGGCATCGTTTTCAATAAATCGTTCGATGGTGGCGAAACATGGCTCGCAAATGAAACCTTTGTGTGCAATCAGGGTGGTGGCTGGGATATGGCGATTCCGGGAATTTATCGTTCAAACGGCCTGCCGGTAACGGTTTGCGATATCAGTAACGGGCCAAACCGCGGAACGATTTATGTTAATTATACCGATCAGATCAATGGTGAAGATGATACCGATGTTTGGTTGGTGAAATCG
This sequence comes from Bacteroidota bacterium, assembly GCA_947505205.1. GTDB lineage: Bacteria > Bacteroidota > Bacteroidia > Bacteroidales > F082 > CAJBPB01. The sequence continues at coordinate 4,638 of CANNKD010000107.1, forward strand.
ACCGATGGCGGTGAAACATGGACAGCTCCGGCAAGGGTGAACGATGATCCGGCCGGAAAACAACAGTTTTTAACCTGGCTGGCGGTAGATCAATCAAATGGTTATCTGTATTTTGTGTTTTACGACAGGAGGGATTATACAAACAACCAAACGGACGTTTTTATGGCCGTTTCGTCAGATGGCGGACAAACGTTTAACAATTTCGTAATCAGTGAATCTCCATTTAATCCAACATCAGGTGTGTTTTTTGGCGATTACAACAATATTTCGGCTACCAATAATGTTGTCAGACCAATTTGGACGCGAAACCAAAATGGAAATCTATCCATTCATACAGCCATCACAGACATGAGTGTTGGTATTACGCAAAGAGATCTCGTTCCGGCTTCTGTTGAACAGAATTTCCCAAATCCTTTCCGCGAATCGACGGTTTTTTCGTATAAAATCACGCATCCTGGTCACATTAAATTATCTGTAATCAATCAGTTGGGTGAAGAAATCATTGTATTGAAAGATGCATATTCTGAGAGGGGGAAATTTACCGTTCGTTTCGATATGAACGATTATCATTTGTCGGCGGGCGTTTATTTCTTTAGCCTACAAGCCGGTAATAGAAGCATCAAGCGAAAAATGGTCATTGCAAACAATTGATTGATAAGATTTTGAGAACTTTGGATTTGGCTTATAAAATTATTTTACATTTGCTTTCAATTAATTCACCACTAAAGCATGATTCAGGAAGAACTCAGACCCGTACTCGAAACAATCCGACGCAAAGCACTTGAGATCGGTGTTCGCAATCTATCTCTCGGAAACCTCAAGAAACATCCTGAAATTCAATTAAACATCTTAAAGAAATATATTCATACGAACGAGGAACTTGTCGAAAAAACCTTAGAACTGGAACGGGAGAAATTTTCGGTCATTTTTCTGGAATATGATTTTGAAGGCATGAATGCCATTGATATTCTCATGATTGTTTCGCACGAAATGTCGAAGAAGTTCACGGAACTTTCTCCTTCAATCACACACGATTTGAAAGATCTTTTTCCGCAGATATACCAGGATCATTTCGATAAACGCATTCAGTTTATCTCCGACAAAATCAGAATCAACCTCACGAAAGGCATTAGTCAGGGCATGTATCGCAGCGATCTGAGCATTGAATTGATAGCACGTCTTTACATTAGTCGATTGATTGATATTCACAATCCTGATTTTTTCCCACCCAAAGAGTTTTCGTTCACAACCCTTTTCGATCAGATGTTTGAAAGTTTTATCCGCAGTGTCGGCACACCCGAAGGTTTGGAATATTACGACCAGAAGCGGAAGACGGTGGTGTTTTAGTCAAAAATTTCTCAGTTATTCAATGCTCATTTTTCAGTCCAATCACACACATTTGCTTTTGATAGGGTGGATAGATTAATTTTGTAGGCTGAAGTTTTTCAGTTTAAATAGTATTCGTTTTAATTTGAATTTATGGTTCATCCAAATATACAAGAACAGGTTCCTTTTTCAGCGTTTTTAGATGCATTCAAAAAGACATTGCAAAGTGTTTTTGAAAGTGATAATATAGATGTGTCTATTCAGGAAAGAGGATTTCCGGCGGTGGTTTTGCAGGAGATCATGGCAATCAATCCTTTATCTGTTGGCATTCCGAAGGCTTATGGTGGCCGGGGGGCTGAAGTAAAAGAAATACTGGGAATACTGGAAGCAGCATCCTACGAATCGCTTCCGCTATCATTAACATTAGGTATCAACCTATCCTTGTTTCTGGGTCCGGTGGCAAAATATGCACAGGAAAGTGTAAAAGAAAATATATTTAACAGATTCCTGACCCAACAAAATATGGGTGGACTGATGATTACAGAACCTGATTTTGGAAGCGATGCATTAAATATGCAGACTTCAAACACGAAGATCGGTTCGGCTTATCATATCAAAGGAATCAAACATTGGCAAGGATTAACCGGAATGGCCGATTACTGGTTAATCACTTCGCGCCAGCAATATGAAAGTGGAGAATTAGGCCGAGATATTGATTTTTTTATTTGTGATGTTCAACAACCTAACCAAAGCATTCTGGTTGAAGAATATTATAATAATATGGGATTATGTGCTATTCCTTACGGCAAAAATATCATCGATATTCAAGTGCCTGAGCAATTTAAACTCGTGCCTGAATCGACCGGTTTGAAACTGTTGATGGATTTATTGCACAGGAGTCGGTATCAATTTCCGGGCATGGGTATGGGATTCATCCACAGAATGATGGACGAATCGATACGTCATTGCACAGCACGTTTTATTGGTGGTAAGTCGTTATTGTCCTTAGATCAGGTGCAACAGCAGATTGCTAAAATTCAGAGTGCTTTTACAATCTGTTCGGCAATGTGTTTAAGAAGTTCTTCTCACAGCAGTATCGAGAATAATTTGGCATCGGAAACCGTTGAAGCCAACAGTATGAAGGCATATATTACCGATTTGATGCAGGAATCGGCCCAAACATTTACACAACTCAGTGGCGCGAACGGCTATAAAGCCGAAAGTATGGGCATCAGAGCTATTGTAGATTCACGACCGTTCCAGATATTTGAAGGTTCGAATGAAATGCTTTATACACAAATATCGGAGATGGTAATGAAATTGATGGTTCGCCAGAAAAACATGCATCTTTCCGAATTTTTAATGCAGTATAATTTAACGAAAAATGTAGCCGACCGCTTTACATCGCTCCTGAATTTTACCATCGACCTAAATATACCGCAGCGTAAGCGTATTGATTTGGGGAAGATCATTAGCAGGGTAGTTTCGGCCAATCTGGTTGCTGATATGGGTTTAAAAGGATTTCGGCAGGATTTGATTGAAAACAGCATCGAAACCATGAAACATGAGATTTCGATGCTCGTAAGTTCCTATAAATTTCAAATAAATGTTTCGCCAGTTACCGATTATAAAGAGGCTGGTTCGTGGCTGTCATTTTGTTAATCACAGCTAACGCGCGACTCTGTCGCGTGGTTTTAAGTTACTAATGCACCACATGAATGGATTACCTTTGGTGAGATAGTTCGTGCGGAAGCTGGGGTAATTGAGTAATTTCATCGGATCACAGATCCTTTTTTAAATGATGCAGATTACCTGCGGTGAGATCGTTGCGCTAAGTTGCAAATCTGCATCAACCGACTTCTTTACTCGTCATACAATTACAGTCGCTTTTTCATAAAGCTGAGGCAAACAATTTTGTTTCATTCTAAACTTTGTTCCGTGATTATGTCCCGTTCTAGCGTCAAAGTCAACTAAAATATTTCCTTTCTCTATTTGGTCAAGAAAACCGTCAAAGTTGAATTTTTGAAGCATCATAACTTTGCTGTATTTGTATAATTCTTTGTCATCGTCCTTTTTAACTTCTGCTTGAACATAAAAACAGTTTAAAAGTTTAGTACCTGCTTTGTTTGAAAGGTCATCAAATCCCCAATATGGTTGAGGGTCAAGCTGCCCTAAACTAATTCTATTATTAACTTGTTTAAGCCATTCACTATGCCTGTCTGTCACTTTACTGCTATCGAAGGAAATTAATACTTTGCTATCTTTTCGGTCAATTATAACTTGAAAACCCCTGTCGCTTGGTGAAAGTCCATGAATGGTTTGTCTAAAACTCATTTCATTTTCTGAATACTTCTTTCCGGCTTCTTGATGAGCCCAACCATATTTTAAAAGTAACACTTGAGGTACAAACTTTACAGCTCTTGGTGAAGGCTCGATGTGAAATAAAGTTGTCAAAGAAGTAGTATTTAATCTTTGCGTTTTTAGTTCCCATTCAGCTGCGTTTGGTATTGGCAAGTTATTTTCTTCAATTCCAAGTAAGTCTTCAAGTGTATTACCAATTCCACCGTGGTTACCGTGTCTTGCATTGTAAATCCAACCTTGTTCTGCAATTTTTTTTAGCTCTGCAATTAAGCTGATTTTTGTATAAATCTTCATTATTCTATTTCTTGAAATAAAGTAAAGGGCTTTAACCCTATCAACTCGCTTTGTTTTTTATTAAGTTCAATTCTTTTTTCAGCTAAAACACAGTAGTCTGGAGATAATTCGATACCCACATAGTTTCTTTTATGCCACATTGCTACTACTGCAGTTGTTCCACTTCCCATAAATGGGTCTAAAATCGTCTTTGCAGTCGTTGACGAAACTATTCTATCAATAAGAGCAACAGGAAATGGTGCTGGGTGTTCATTTTTCATTTCCTGCTTAAATTCCCAAACATCACCAAAGGCGTTAGCCTTTGGTGCAAGTTTAAAATTTGGTTTTGGAATAAGGTATATTACCTCGTAAGTCGGCAAAAAATAACCTGGATTGAAGTTAATTCCCCCTTTTCGTTTCCAAATTATAATTTGTCTAACGGGTAAATCTCTTATTATGTCTTGTCTGTCTTGAAGTAATCCATCTTGAACTCTCCATTTATGGTTATAGAATATTGCCCCATCATTTTTAAGTAGTCGGAACATTTCCTTTAAACAGTTGTGTTGCCACTCAGCATATTCTTCGTGTGGCATATTATCGTCATAATGACTATAACCATTCACCAATGCGGCACCTGCCCATTTACCGCCACGACCGTCTTTCATTCCGTTTCCGGTTGAGTTTTTAAGGTTGTAAGGTGGCGAAGTTATCACTAAGTCCAGACACTTGTCGGGCATTTCACGCATAACAGTCAAGGTGTCACCGTTTATTATTTTATTTATAAACTTTTCTTCAAATGTCATTTGTCATTTATTCTGTTTTGTTATTCGTCAAATTTACGATTTTAATTCATCATCTGTCCGTTTACACTGTCTTTTAGCGTAGCAGGGGTAATTGGGTAATTTCATCGGATCACAGATCTTTTGTTAAATGATGCAGATTACCTGCGGTGTGATCGCTGCGCTAAGTTGCAAATCTGCATCAGCTGGGGCTACCGAGTGCCAGAGGTCACTCGTTAGCGGGGAACAACCTTATTTAATATTCAATGTGTTCATATCTAATATTTTAATTCCCTTTTTTGTTAATTTATGCATCACTTTTTCTTTGCTTTTTTGTGATTTTCCGACAATAGCCTCTGGTATCACATACATAGCATAACCCAGTTCAATGCCTGCAATTAATGATTTATATACACATTGTTCAGCCAAAAGACCTATTATAATAATTTCTTTGGCATTATTTTGTTTCAGAAAGTCGTTTAGTGCCTTTAAGGTAAATGTATTGGGTTCTTCTTTGGTAAAAATATTATCATTCACCAATTTCATTCTCTTATCTAAACGCATTGCAGATGTATCATGCGTAACATACACAAAAGGATAGGAAATGGAGAGATTTAATAGCTTATGAATGCTCTTTATGTATAGTACCTTATCTGAACTTGTATTATGAATTACATAATTTACCGTATCAATTAATTTTTGAGCAGAACCTTCAGGCAGCTTGCTGTTTGTATAGTACTCTTGCATATCAAGTACAATCAAAAACTTATCTTCAATAAAAGATCTTTTTTGAGAATAGCAGGAAAGAGAACTTAAACAACTGAGTATTAAAAAATATAGTATTTTTTTCATATTTGTTTCTGAATGAGTGCTGACAGAAAATCTATTACTATCTATTAAAGCATGCTTTCCAATAACAATTAATTCTCAAGGCCTTCAACGAGCTCTGCTCATTATTCATTGCAAATAACAATTTTTTATTGTGGACAGAAATACACAATTGTTCATCAACGAATAGCAAAATGCGTATGTTGCTGGATTTCAACGAACTATTGTTTCAAAGTTGAACAAATGTTTTTTTCTTGCACAATGTTTCAACCTATCACAAAATCCCGCAATTATCGCATATTATTGTTTTTTCTCTCTCATTCTTTCATTTGGTTATACTATTTAATCAAATCATTCATTTGTCTTTTTTGTCTTAATGAGTGAAAATATTACACTAAATATGAGAATAAGAAAAATGATCAACAATGAAAAATGAATTGGTATTTTGTAAAAATCTATTATAATCATTTTTATTCCAACAAATACCAAAATAATTGCTAAACCGACCGCCAAATATTTAAATCTGTCAATAATATTAGCCAAAGCAAAATATAATGAACGTAGCCCTAATATTGCAAATACATTGCTGGTGTAAACAATAAATTGGTCTTGGGTTACTGCTAATATTGCTGGAATACTATCTACGGCAAAAATCAAATCAGTTATTTCTATCAATATCAAAACAATAAATAATGGCGTTGCATAGCTTTTTTGATTTTGTTTTATGAAAAATTTATCACCGTGTAATTCATTTGTGGTTGGCATTATTTTTTTGAAAAATTTGATGACCGGATTTTTATCAGGTTCAATTTTTTTATCTGTATCAAAAAGCATTTTTATTCCTGTAAAAATCAAAATCCCACCAAATATATAAATAGTCCAATGAAATTTTTCCAATAATGCTACTCCTGCAAAAATGAAAATAACACGCATTATCAATGCTCCAATAATACCCCAAAATAAAACTTTATGTTGATAAATTGCAGGAATGTGGAAGTATGAAAATATGAGTACAAACACAAAAATATTATCAACGCTCAATGCTTTTTCTATCACATAACCAGTTAAAAATTCCAACGCTTTTGTTTCTCCAAACATATAATAAATAAATCCATTGAAACACAAAGCAAGTGAAATCCAGATGCCTGACCAAATAAGTGCTTCTTTTACACTCACAACATGAAGTTTTTTATGAAAAACTCCTAAATCTAATGCCAACATCAATAATACGAAAGCATTAAATATTACCCAAAACCAAATATTTATTTCCATTGTTCTTTCTTTTTG
>CANNKD010000108.1 GCA_947505205.1 Bacteroidota bacterium
AACTTCATTTCACTGGATGAAATCTCACCCGATTGTACAGTTCGTGTTGGTCCCAGGCGATCTTTGTTGTCGATGCCACTTTTCGAATCGCCATAATCATTCGCCATATTACTGAGAATCTGAAGAAAGAGAGTTGTGAGTGCGGCCAATACAACCGGAAGCAAATTAAAATTGTCTTTTGTGGCTGCCAAAAACCCTCCCATGGCAATACTCGAAAGTGCCAAAGGCAGTGTTCGCAGTCGTGCAGCTTTTATCCAGGATTTCAGTTTTGCCATCGATTAAAAAAGTTTCTGGGATGTTTTATTTCAAGGAATATAAATATTAAGTAATTGTATGTTAAACGATTATGGAAACTTCGGATATTTATGAAAATCTGGATCACGTTTTTCGAGGAAAGCATTTTTACCTTCCTGCGCTTCCTGCGTGAGGTAATAAAGAAGTGTTGCATTTCCGGCAAATTCCTGCAAGCCGGCTTGACCATCGAGTTCGGCATTGAGGCCAAGTTTAATCATGCGCAATGCCATTGGGCTGCGTTTCATCATGATTTCGCACCATTCAACTGTAGAGTTTTCGAGTTCTTCAAAGGGCACCACTTTGTTTACCATACCCATTTCAAGTGCCTCTTGAGCCGAATAAAACTGATTCAAAAACCAGATTTCACGCGCCTTCTTTTGTCCGACAATACTTGCCAGATATGATGAACCAAAACCGGCATCGAAACTTCCAACTTTTGGACCAACCTGTCCGAAACGCGCATTTTCAGAGGCGATTGTCAGATCACAAATTACGTGCAATACATGTCCGCCTCCAACAGCCCAACCGTTTACCATGGCCACAACAGGTTTTGGCATTGATCTGATTTTTTTCTGAACATCGAGCACATTCAATCGTGGAACTCCATTCTCATCCAAATAACCGCCTTCGCCTTTTACATGCTGATCGCCACCGCTGCAGAAAGCTTTGTCGCCCTCGCCGGTTAATACAATAACGTAAATGTCGTTACTCTCACGGCAAATATCGAGTGCTTCGGCAATTTCAAAAGTGGTCGTTGGCCGAAATGCATTGTGTACCTCCGGACGGTTGATGGTGATTTTACCAATGTGATTCCAGCATTCGAATTTAATGTCTCTAAACGCTTTTTTCGGAATCCAGTTTCGCTGTACCATGTTTTATACTGTTTTGATTTCTGCAAAAGTAAGGATTTAGGCTATTCATAAAATCCTTCAAATGAACGCAGACTATTTGTATAGTTAATCAAATATGTCAAAATGATTTATGTTGAATAATATTTGATTCGGGGATGCTTATTGTTTTATCTTTGGAATGAAAATGGTCCAGATGAGTAAATTTATCGAACTATTTTCTTTTTGAATCTGTACAATGTTTCAATAAAAACGCCTACAAATGAGTCAGAAATTATTGGTTCTTGTAAGAAAATCAGGTCTGGTTTTCCTTTTTGTTTTATTGGTTTTCTTTTGTCAACAGGTTAAATCTCAATCAGATACAATTTCTGATTTTTCAATTTCGACAAAGCTTGATGTTTTTAGCCGCTATTGGTGGCGCGGCCTCGATCTGGAGCAATCACCAAGCATTCAGCCGACTTTAAGCCTGGGCTGGAAGGGTTTTACAATTGGTGCCTGGGGTGCCTATAAACTTACAGGAGCAGGTGTTCAGGAAACCGATTTGTTTATTTCACAAAGCATTGGCCCTGTCGAAATCGCAGTTTGGGATTATTGGACTTTCAATGATACCTTAACGCACAATTATTTCGATTACAACAAAAACACAACGAGCCATCTATTTGATACGCAAGTAACTTTGTCTGGAAATGAGAAAATTCCATTCAACCTGATCGGCAGCTATTTGTTTTATGGTACTGACACAACCGGAAGCGTATATTGCGAATTGCAATATTTTCACGAATTTAAAGAGTTTGAGTTGCTGGTGTTTTCGGGTATACAGGCAAGAGGCACTTTTTATGCCGACAAAGCCGGTTTTGTAAATGTTGGCTGCACGGTGAAAAGAGATTTGTTGAAAATAGGGGAGTTTGCTATTCCATTGAGTATTAGCCTTGTATTCAACCCAGTTCGCAAAGACGCCCTGATTATTGCCGGAATAAGTTTTTAATTTAGCAACAGAACTTAGGTCTAAATATCACTTTTTTTGCTCCGATTACTAACAGTTTTATTGTCATTTACCCCTCACTTTCGATCGAATAATTCCACCATTTTTGGGATATTTCATATTATTAATAAGTGAATTATTAAACTGAGGATATTGATGTTACACAAGCATTGTTTTTCATTAATTTTGTCGGAAATGCTTGGCTTTTACCATTAATCCTTTGTGAAATGAAAAGAATTTTATTTATGTTTGTACTGTTCATTTTTTGTACAATCGAATGGTCTTGCACCAAAGATCCCGGTCTTGGTGGTAATTCCGCTATTTTCGGAAAAATTATTGCCCATAATTACAACGCTGAGTTTACCGAACTGAAAGGAATTTATCCAGCTTACGATGAAGATGTTTTTATAATTTATGGCGACGACAAAAGCTTTAGCGAACGCATTCGCAGCAGCTATGAAGGGATTTATGAATTCAAATATATGCGCCCCGGCGATTATACTATTTATGTTTATTCGAAAGATTCAACCTTGATGATGCCCGCAGAAATGTATCCTGTAATAAGTAAAGTTACCATTGATGATAACAATCAAATGGTTGAAGTGCCTGATATGAAGATATTTAGATAACGATTCTCAGCAATATTGCTTGTTGCTAAAGTCAAAATGTGATTTAATATGACTTAAGCGCGGTATAAGCTGAAAATTAAGCCATTATAGTAAATGCTGTCAATGAATAATTTAAACGATATTTTAGTAGCCTTTGCCCCAATCAATCTCAAAGAGATGGATCATGTGAAGTTGCTCGATCGTCTTGACACAAAATTTGTTGTTCACGAATCTCAATTACCGGCTCTGCTGGCTGAAATATCTGACCATTACAGATTACTCGTTATTGATGGAGAACTACTTCACGCTTATGAAACCCAATATTTCGATACGCCTGATTTTCACTTGTACATGGTTCATCACAACGGAAAACGAAATAGGTTTAAAGTACGTTTTCGACAATATGTTCATTCGGGGGATACCTATTTTGAGGTAAAATCGAAAACAAATACTGGCCGTACATTCAAAAATCGTTTAAAAGTTGACTCTATTCCAGAAGTTTTGACCGAGACGCAAAATCATTTTATTGCTTTGCACGCTGCAAGTGAAAACCAATCCTTTGTCCCATCATTGCGCATTTTCTTCGATAGATTAACGCTGGTAAACAAAAATGCCAACGAGCGTCTTACATTTGATTTGAACCTCAGATACTTACATGATGGATCGTACAAATCAATCAAAAACATGATCATTGGTGAAGTAAAACAAGAAAAGCATGCCGTTTCTCCTTTCAGGGAATTGATGAAAGGCCATCGTCAAGCCAATAGATACCTTAGTAAATATTGCATGGGAATAATTATCTTTCGTAAAGAACTGAAAAAGAACCGTTTCAAACAAACCTTAAAATCTTTAAATAAACTTGGATATGACATCTATTAAATTATCATTGCTTGTTGCGCTGTTTTTAGGAATGGCTATGTTTCCTGCATATTCTCAACAAAGCCAATCAGCCACAAACGAAGTTTTAACAACGCAAAGTACGGTAAATCAGGTGGTTCCTTCTGACCACAAGGAAGTGGTAACAATCAATAAGCGTTTTGCCTATGGTATTGCCATTGATCTCATGGCCATGTTGCTGATTTTCGGATTGATATACTTTCCCAATTACCGAAACAAGGAGTTCATGTTCACTTTTTTCCTGTTTAACATCATCATTTTCATCATCACTTTCGTGCTCAACAAAACCAATATTTCAATGGGGGCGGCTTTCGGTTTGTTTGCTGTTTTTTCGATGTTGCGTTACCGCACCGAAGGAATTTCGATGAAAGAAATGACTTATTTGCTCATCGCCATTGCGCTCGGACTTATCAATGCCATTGGTCTGGAATTAACACCAATTTTGGTTTTTAACAGCATTTTTGTCGCATTCATTTTCGTTCTGGATCACCCAATGGTTTTCAAACAGGAGGTTTCGCGATTGATAATTTATGATAATATTGAATTGATAAAATCGGGGAATCATGAGCAATTACTTCAGGATCTGCGAATTAGAACCGGATTCAATATTCACCGATTCAGCATTATTTCAATCGATTTTTTAAAAGACGCAACTACGATTACCATCTTTTTCTACAAAAAGTAGTATGATAAGATACGCTTCCAATCTGATTTGTTTACTTTTTTTGGCAGTTTTCCTGATAGGTTTGACTGGTATTTCAATCATCAAAGCACAGGATAAGGATGCGGGATTATGGACAACAATCGGAATTGAGGTAAAAGTTGTTAAAAAAGTAACCGCCAGTTTTTCGCAGGAATTCCGTTTTAATGAAAACATAAGTGAATTGGGAACCATTTTTAGTGAAGCCGGACTTGAATATAAAGTGAATAAGCATTTCCGCGTTTCGGCCAATTACAGGTTCACACTCAAGAAAAGATTGGATGATTATTATGGTTCGCGCTATCGTTTTTTTGTTGATGTGAAATACGATAAGAAACTAAAACCCATCGAAATAACGTGGCGAGGCCGTCTGCAAAAAGAAACGGCCAATCCTACGCGTTCGGAGTTTGGTGGAATTCCGGAGTATTATCTCAGGAATAAAATTGGGGCAAAATGGGATCTGGATAAACCTTATGCGCCCTATCTTTCGCTTGAAGTGTTTTCAAGGCTGAGTTACCCGCGCTTTTATGCTTTTGATAATATTCGCACCTCCGTTGGCATGGAATATGCTTTTTCGAAACATCACAAAGTAGATTTGTATTATATGATTCAAAAAGAGTTTTATGTTAGCCATCCCGAAACCGATTTTATCATCGGATTGGGATATCTGTATAAGATTTAGCATATTCTTCTCTATTTTGCTTAATCAACTCAATCCACAATATCCACAACCACCGGACAATGATCAGAATGTCTCGCATCAGGTAAAATGCGAGCCGATTCCAGGTTTGGCAAAATATTATCGGTAATTATATGGTAATCAATACGCCAACCTTTATTGTTGTTACGAGCGTTTGCTCGGTAGCTCCACCAACTATAATTTTTTGGTTCTTTCACCAAATGCCGGAAAGTATCGGTGTAACCAAGGTTTAAAAAGCGCGTGAACCATTCACGTTCTTCAGGCAAAAAGCCTGATATGACTGCGTTTCGGATGGGGTCATGGATATCAATAGCTTCATGACAGATATTGAAATCGCCTGATAACACCAGATTTGGCCTGCTGATTTTCAGTTTTTCGACATAGGCCGTGAATTCGTCGAGCCATTTCATTTTAAATGCCTGACGGTCGTCGCCACTGCTGCCCGATGGGTGATAAACGCTTACCACACTCAACCGGCCAAAATCGGCACGCAGGAATCGTCCTTCGTTGTCGTAGGCCGGAATTCCCATACCATATTCCACATGATCCGGTTCCTTTTTTGATAAAATAGCCACGCCCGAATAGCCTTTCTTTTGCGCAGGATACCAATAATTATAATAACCCAATTCCTCGAAATCGAGTAGCGGAATCTGATCGGGATTCGCTTTAATTTCCTGTAAACACAATATATCGGGATTGGCAGCACGTATCCATCCGTAAAAATCCTTTGAAATAGCTGCCCTGACTCCGTTTACGTTATAACTGATAATTTTCATTATGCTGATTTTGGCCACGAAGATAGATTTTTTGCCTAATTATTTTGCGTTTAATTTAATCTATAAAATCGAAAAAGGCCAAAAAAAATCCGGCTTCACGGAGCGATTGCCTATATTCGCAGCTAATAATCGTTTCTGCTTTGGGTTTTATGGATAAATTTTTACTAAAATTCTTTAAATGGCGTATTGCAAATGTTTCCGACAAGCAATACACTTACATTCTTAGCATAATCGTTGGTTTTCTGGCAGCTATATCAGCAATAATCATCAAAAAATCAGCACATTTCATCAGTTATTTGCTCAATTTGGCCATCACAAGTCAGGGTGGCAACTATGTATATTTCCTATATCCGGCAATAGGGATTTTAATTGCCATTTTGTTTATGCGATTTATTGTGAAATCGGAACCCGGACACGGTATTCCCGGGGTTTTATTTTCTATTTCCCGTAAAAACGGCATCATTAAGCGTCACAATACATATTCATCAATCATTGCAAGTGCCCTTACAGTTGGTTTTGGCGGTTCGGTTGGACTTGAAGGTCCAACCGTGTCAACCGGAGCCGCCATTGGATCGAATATCGGGCAAATATTACGCTTAAACTATAAACAAATTACACTGATGATTTGTTTGGCGAGTGCGGCGGCTATGGCGGCGATTTTTCAATCTCCCATCGCTGGCGTTGTATTTGCACTCGAGGTGATGATGATCGATCTTACCATGGCTTCCATCATTCCATTATTGCTATCAACGGTTACAGCTGTGCTGACTTCCTATTTCGTACTCGGTCAAACCGTGGCTTATCCGGTTACGGAAATTGATAAATTTATTCCTGGAAACACCCCGTATTATGTTATTCTTGGTGTTTTATTGGGACTCGTATCAGTCTATTTTACAAAGGTTTATATCGCTTCCGAACATTTTTTCAAGCGATTTAAAAGCTGGCAGATTCGTTTTTTAATAGGCAGCTTATTGCTTGGCGTGCTTATCTTTTTATTTCCAGCTCTTTACGGTGAAGGCTATAAAGCCATCAACGAAAGTTTACAAGGCGATTATAGCGTACTTTTTAATCACAGCATATTTTACGATTACCGTGAAATAAAATGGGTGATATTTCTACTCTTTCTGGCTGTAATTTTACTTAAGGCTGTCGCGACATCGGCAACTTTCGGCGCTGGAGGTGTTGGTGGTATTTTTGCACCGGCGTTGTTTATCGGTGCTTTCTCAGGTTTGTTTTTTGCTGTTTTCACGAACGATCTTGGTTTGGGCGACCTCAATCCCACAAAATTCGCTATGGTTGGAATGGGCGGTGTAATTGCCGGTATTTTGTTGGCTCCGCTGACCGGAATTTTTTTGATTGCTGAAATTACGGGAGGCTACACACTTTTTGTTCCTTTGATGATTGTCTCAACCATTTCCTATTCTACCGTTCGGATTTTTATGAATCACTCAGTTTATACCTATCAATTAGCGCAAAGTGGTGATTTAATGACACACAATAAAGATAAAAATGTTTTGAGTCAGATGAAAGTGACCCGTTTGATCGAGACAAATTTCCATATCATTCAGCCGGGTTCAACATTGGGCGATTTAGTGAAACTGATCGCAATTTCAAAGCGTAATATTTTCCCCATAACTGATATTAATAATGTTTTTATGGGCCATATTTTGCTCGATGACATTCGTAATATCATGTTTGATAATGATTTATACGATACAAAAGTTGAAAATATTATGGTGATCCCAACATTTGCAATTTCACCCAGTGAGTCGATGGAGGAAGTGGCACGAAAATTTCAGGAATCGGGTAAGTATAATATTGTCGTGGTGCAGGATGGAAAATACATCGGCTATATATCGCGCGCCAATGTTTTTTCAACGTATCGTAAAAAACTGAGTGAAGTATCTGACGATTAATTAAATAACAGTCATAAATTCAATTATTCATGTTAAAAAAACTTAGTATGAGAGAAATTGTTTGTCTTTTTATAATTATAATCATCGGTTTTTCATCGTGTAAAAGCACTGGAAAAGTTGTAAAGCCTGCCGAAACAACCTCCGTTCATGATGATTCTGAAAACTTGAGTTTCATGGCAAAGAAATTTAAAAATGGCATCGATTTTTATGCAACAGGCAATGAGCCATCATGGTCTATCGATATTGATATGGAAGGCGAAATAATTTTCAGTACTTTGAATGGGGAAAATTTGGTTTTTCAAAAGGAAGAGGTGAATTGGTTTCGGACTGCAACACCCGGATTATCAGCCTCTAACGGCATCACACAACTGTCTTTTGTTTCAATGTTGGCCGAATGTACAGATTCTATGTCAGATGAAACCTTTCCTTATCAGGCAACCATAGAAGTTACTAAAAATGCCGGAACGAAGGAAATTTACATCGGCTGCGCCAATTATGTGCCCGATTATCGGCTCCATGGTTCCTGGCGCATTGCCCAACTTGGAGAACTGAAGGCGAACGAAACTGATTTTTATGGTAAAATACCGGTTTTCAATTTCAATATGGATGAACTTCAATTTGGCGGATCTTCAGGTTGCAATATGATAAGTGGCCATATCGCAATGGGCGCAGGAAAACTTATTTTCGAACAATTGGTATCAACCATGATGGCTTGTCCGGAAGGCAAAGAAGATATTTTGAAAGAATCATTGAATAATGCTCGTTTTTATACTGTTGAAAATGATGCACTTACGTTGATAGATGAAGGGGGAATTCCGATAATCATTTTTATCAAAGCTGACTAAGATTGAGTTAGAATAATCTATTTTTTTACCTATACCTTTGCCTGATGGCAAAAAAGCAAAAATATTATGTAGTTTGGGTCGGGTTGAACCCCGGCATTTACACCAACTGGAATGAATGCCGCAAACAGGTTGAAGGCTACCCGGAAGCAAAATACAAATCGTTTGAAGATAAGGAATTGGCAGAACTTGCCTTTGGCGACGATCATAAAAGCTTTTATAAAAAACCGGATTCTAAACCCAAAACCGAAAGCAAATTTGCGTCGGAATACATCAAACAAGCCATTGCTGTGGATGCTGCCTGCTCAGGAAATCCTGGGAAAATGGAGTATCGCGGCATGTTTGTCGAAACCAAAGAAGAAATATTCCGAAGCAAAGTGTATGAAAGCGGAACCAACAATATTGGCGAGTTTTTGGCCATTGTCCACGCTTTGGCATGGCAAGCCAAACGAGATTTATCATATCCCATTTATAGCGATTCTAAAATTGCTATTTCGTGGGTAAAATCGGGTAAAGATCGCACAAAACACACTGTAAATTCAAAGAATAAAGAACTCTTCGAATTGCTCGAACGTGCTAATATATGGCTGAAAGACAATAAGATATCTGTACCTTTACTCAAATGGGATACCAAAAACTGGGGCGAAATTGTTGCTGATTATAACCGAAAGTGAGGAGTGTGGAAGCACGAAGACCGAAGTCGGAAGACGATAAATAAATTCCGTTATTCATTAATAATTAGCACATTATCACCTATCGATTTCTCAAAATCTACGCTTTTTAGTTACTGGTTTCCTCCCACTTTCACGCCAAAATTCGTTTCCGCGACTATTTGACTTCGTGCTTCGTGCTTCGGTCTTCCGACTTTCATCTTCCAAATCCCTTGCTTCATCGGTGTTAACAATCACAAAATCAAGCTTTTTCTTGGTTAAATCTACGTTCTTTACACGAATTTTCACTTGATCGCCCAATCTGAAAACCTTGCCATAACTTTGTCCGATAACACGATAATTTTCTTCATCCAGGTAATAATAATCGCCCGGCATTTCGTTGTAACGGACCATACCTTCGCATTTGCTTTGTTTCAGTTCAACAAAAATTCCCCATTTACTCACGCCAGAAATCTGTCCGTCGAACATTTTGCCTACTTTATCGAGCAAAAACTCTGCCTGCTTATATTTAATTGATTCTCGTTCCATGTTGGCAGCACGTTGCTCCATGTCGGAAGCATGTTTGCAAATAGTTTCGTAATCGTCAATACTCACACTCGGCTTGTTTTCAATCAGATAGCGTTCAAGAAGTCGGTGTACAATCAAATCTGGATATCGCCGGATTGGTGAAGTGAAGTGTGTATAATACGTAAAAGCAAGCCCGTAATGACCAATATTTTGTGTGCTGTATTCGGCCTTGGCCATGGTGCGGATGGCAACGGTTTCGATGAGGTTCTTTTCACCTTTTCCTTCCACGGCAACAAAAAGATCGTTATACGACTTTACCAGTTTTGCCCGCGAGCCGATGTTCATACTGTAGCCTAATTTATTCAAAAACTGCATGAAAGTGTTCAGTTTATCTGGGTTTGGCTCGTCGTGTATGCGGTAAACGAAGGTGTTTGGCTCTTTTTTTCCATGTGGTTTTCCAATTTTTTCAGCCACATGACGGTTTGCCAACAACATAAAATCTTCAATCAGCTTATGACTTTCCTGCTGCACCTTTACAAAAGTATCGATGGGTTTTCCGGTTTCATCCAGGATAAATTTCACTTCTTCAGAATGGAAGTTAATCGATCCGTTTTTCACGCGTTTGTTGCGCAGCTTGAGTGCCAACGAGTTCCAAACCAAAACTTCTTCCTTGAAATCGCCATCCGCACCTTCAATCATTGCCTGCACTTCTTCGTAAGCAAAACGGCGATCGGAATTGATAATGGTTTTCCCGATCCATTCGTCTAAAATCTCTGCTTCATCATTCATTTCAAAAACTGCCGAAAAACACAATTTGTCTTCTTTGGGCCGAAGCGAACAAACATCATTCGAAAGCACTTCTGGCAACATTGGTATTACCCTATCAACCAGATAGATAGATGTTCCACGTTCTTGCGCTTCTTTGTCGAGCGCAGTACCAAAACGCACATAATGCGAAACATCGGCGATGTGAACGCCCACTTCCCAGTGCCCTTTTTCGAGTTTTTTGAGTGAGATCGCATCATCAAAATCCTTTGCATCAGCCGGATCGATGGTGACAGTCAGTGTGTTTCGGAAATCACGGCGTTTGGCAATTTCATCCTTGCTGATGCTTCTATCGATGCGTGCAGCATCTTTTTCAACTTCTTTCGGAAACTCAAGTGGGAAATTGTACTCCGACAAAATGGATTGCATTTCCACATTGTTATCTCCGGGTTTACCTAAAACTTTGATCACTTCGCCAAATGGATTTCGGGCATGTTCGGGCCAGTCGGTAATGCGAACAATGACTTTTTCGCCATCATTTGCCTTGTTGAGAGACGCTTTCGGGACAAAAATGTCAACGGCCATATTATTGCTGTCGGGCACCAGAAAACCAAATTCCTTTGAAACCTTGATCACGCCAACATAATCGGTTTTGTTCCGTTTGATTACTTCAACTATCTGACCTTCAGTCTTGTGGTTTTTGCGTTGTGGAAAAAGATACACTTTAACGGTATCTTCATGCAAGGCCTGAAATGTATTATTTGCTGCAACGAAAATGTCTTCGCCACCGGTTTCTGGTGCAATATATGCTTTTCCGGTGTTTTTCATATCCACCTTACCGACAATGTATTCCTTTTTGCGGGCATACTCAGCAATCATGTTTTTACTCAGGATATAGCGATACGGACGATCCTCAGTGATTTTTCCTTCACTCAAAAGCTCCAAAAGAATCGTTAAAAC
>CANNKD010000109.1 GCA_947505205.1 Bacteroidota bacterium
AAGGGTGCAATAAGTCTGGGGAAATAGACTTTACCAAATATTGCCTGATTGGAAATGAATGTGTCAGCTGTTTTATTCAGTGATTCAGAAAAATAGTTCCAAAGCGTGATGCCTGATAGATAGAATAATGCCTGTGGAATGCCATCTGTCGGGATACCGGCCAATCCTCCAAATACAAACATGAAAACAATGGTCGTAAAAATGGGTTGTATGAAAAACCAGATCGGTCCGAGAATGGTTTGTTTGTAAAATGTAACAATATCACGTTTGATATACATTTCAAGTAAATCACGGTATTGCCATATCTCTTTCAGATTAAGGCTGAATAAACTGCCATGAGGCTCAATTACTACGTTCCAGGTATTATCGGTTTGCGGCATACTTTAATTAGTTTATTAGAATGTTCTAAAATTTGTGTAATTTGAATTTTTGCTTTGCTTTAGATATTAGTGTGCTTCGCCATGCCAGTCACATTCTGAAACGGCAAAATTACTTTTAAATATATCACTATCAATGTATTATGACAATGAGTGAAAGGATAATCTATTTATTTGCTGACCTTCGAGCTTTTGAATTAATGGTGGCAAATGTTGAATTAAATTTCGTTCAAAACATTATACAATTAAGCGATGCGTGGCTTTACAAGGCGAATTTAGTACAAATTAGTTGAAAGCAACCGCAATCGAATAAAAATTGGATCATCCTGACTAACTTTATTCATGATAACAAAAATGGCGTCTCCTTTCGGGGAACGCCATTTGTATCAATTTTTCTTGAAATAGTTTATTTAATCACAACCTTCTCAGCGTAAGAATTATTGCCAATAGTAACCTGAACTATGTAAGTTCCTGCAGGATAACCTGATAGATCAACGGATTCGGTTGTCGATCTTGAATTAGATTTATTGGTGTGTTTTTGAATGATTTCTCCTTGCATTGTCGAAATTTTCCAACTTAGTTTCTCCTTTTGTTTGTTGCTAATTTTCAACTCAAACTTTCCTTGATTTGGATTTGGTGAAATCTGAACCATATTTTTGACAGCCTCATTTTCGTCTATGGCATTGCAAACATCCACTGTAACAAGCACTTTATCAAAAGCTTCCCCTACACAAACATCAGTGGCATAAGCATTTAATGTCAGTTCAACGCTTCCATTTGTGATATCCTGATTTCCCGGGGTATAACTGGCATCTACGATTGTAGGATCATCGAAAGTTCCATCACCAGCAGTTTGCCATAATATAGTCTCTGCAAATTCGGTACTTGCCTGCAGTTGTAAAATTTCATTATAACAAATCAAGGTATCGTTTCCGGCATTTGCCTGTGGAACATCATTGATGAAAACCGTCATCTGGTCACTTACAACATCACCATTCCAACCGGTGACCTGACAGGTTAAAACGACAGAACCATTGGCACGGTCATTTGTTCCGGGTGCATAAAGCGTTTGTAAACGGTTGGTATAAAGCAACATGCCATCTCCAGCTGAAGTCCATAATACAGATAATGCAGCAATTGCATTCGCTTTTGTAGTGACTGTTGATTCACTGATGCACATATATTCATCAGCTCCGGCATCAACCTGTGGGGCTGCACCGGGTGCCATATTAAATGAAGCGAATTGTGTACGCCAATTACTGGCTAACCTGTACATATGGCAGTACCAGAAAGTTGAATCATCAGCCGGGTCAATTGACATGCAACTATAATCGCCCCAGCGATCAATGTTTGTTTGTGAAGATGCACCATCGATTATCACAGTTTCAGGGATATTCAACGTATTTAATGGTGCACCGGCAGTACGTCCCACATAGTGGATACTTGGGAATGTTGTAGAACTCGAAACGCCAAATCCAATTCCGATATTACCATTTCCATTCATTGCAATGCTGCTCATCCAACGATAATCTGTATCTGGAGAATAGGTGCTTTGTTGATAAATAGACCAATCAGTTCCGGTTTTGCGTAGCTCATACCATCGAATAGATGCCCTTGAGTTGGCTGTAACTGTGTGGTTTGCAACGAGTGTTGAATAAGATCCAAAATTACGATATTGTAATCGGTACATCAGTTGACCGCCGATTGATGATAAAGTTTGTGTGGTATTTGGTTGTGGAATAGCTGCAACGGTGGCATTAAATGTCGTAACAGCCAAACTTTGAGCCATAGTGTATGTTGATGATCCCGGGTTTGCCCAGTTAATGGTGGCTTTCCATAATTCAAGATGTTTATCACCGGTTCTATTCATGTGTGCAAACCAGGCTGGTTCGCTTGCAGGTGGTGGTGTTCCGTCGAAATCAGCAGGTAATATTCCATATTTGGAACTACTGGTGCTAAACTGAATCATCTGTGCATCAGGATTACCGGCAAGCATGGCATCACGCTCGAAAACAACAGCTCCGCCACCTGAATAACCACCTCCAGCATTGAAAAAGTTATAGGTTCCAAGGTATGCATTGTGCCACACACCAAATTTTGGATAATCGTTCATCTTTGAGAAAGTATAAGCATACCGATACCAGGCGCCTAATGGATCACCTGTTTCAGAAATGGCAATCATTTGATAAAATGGACCATTTGGATAATTTGGTAAGGCAAACTGACTTGCAAACCATCTATCAGCTTGTGCATCATATAAAACAATGGGGTCACCGTCATTTGAATTTGACCATGGACCGGGAAAACCTTCCCATAATGTTTTGTTATCAGCTGGTCCGTAGAGTTGAACACCGGTTTTGTCGTAAATAGCAAAGGCACAGTTTATCATTAAAAAATAATGATTTAAACCAACAGCTCCGTCAGTATCAGGAGGATATACGCCATTCACATTGCCCAAACCCATGATGTTTCTGAGCGGCCAATAATTTTCGTTCGACATGATCTGACCTTGAACAATGGGATCAATAATGCCTTCGTTTTCTGAAATAACATTTGCGTCCGGATCATTCTCAAAAGACGGATTGGTAACTTCGTCGTTTTCAAAATTTCTTTTTCTGACTCCCGGTACGATAGGCTTAACATCGCGTAGGGCAGGGGATTTATCAAAGTAGGTTGCTTTTACAACTCTTTCTGGATAAATATTTTCATTTCCGGACAGGTTTTCTTGCGCAAAAAGCAGCATTCCGGTTACAGTAAAGAAAAATAGGAATAAAATCTGTTTCATGATATTTATTTGTGTTAGATGGCTAATTAATAGTGATGATTTAGTTTAATAATCAGAAAAAAGAGAACTATTTTACAAAATTACGTAATTCTGGGTAAAAATGGCTAAATAATATATTAGTATCCGCTTGCATACCTAATACCTTAAAAGGAATTGTTACTCTGCGTTTCTTTGCGCCTGCTTTGCGTAACTCTGCGGTTAAATAAGTTTAAACGCAGAGAATCGCAGAGTTATTTCGCAGAGGATCGCAAAGTCATAGCTTATTCACTAATCTTTTTAATCTATCTACAAGAAGCAATACATTTAAATTCATCAGTAAACCTAACTTACAACCAGAAAGCTTGAGGTAGGTTTTTACAATGTATTTCTATAGGTATCCAAGCGGATAGTCGTAAAATATTATCAAGGTGTTGAAGAGGAAACAGGCAACACCTTCCCGTTGAAATATTTGTTTCCGTTTAAAGCAAAATCAGTAATAAATTTAGCCATTTCTGAAGCTGAAATTCCTGCCTGATATCCGGGAAAAGCCTCCGCTAACATTTCCGTTTGAACAGCTCCCAACGCAAGGCAATTAATCTGAATATCAAGTGGTTTCAATTCTTCTGCCAAACATTCGGTGAGTGAACAGAGTGCTGCTTTACTTGCACTGTAAAGCGATAATCCTTCGAATTTTACACTTCCCTGAAAACCGCCCATGCTACTGATATTTACGATATGGGTTTTCGGAACTAAATGATTGATGATTCCATTGATAATTAAAAACGCACTTTTGATATTTACGTTAAATGAACGATCGAAGTCATTTTCGTTCAACTCTTTGAAAGGTTTATTCACAAGAAATCCAGCATTGTTTATCACAATCTTTGGTTTGAAATTGAGCTCTTCAATCGCCTTAATCAAATGCATTTGAAAGCCTTTTTGCTCAAAATCGAGTTGCAGGGGAATAAGCTGTGAATCGATTGAATCAGTATTTATCAGTTTGCTGAGGTTTTCGAGTGATTTGATATTTCGTGAGACTGCCAATATCCGGCAAGGAATGGTTTTTGAAAGGCAAAGTGCTGTTTCATAGCCAATACCACGAGAAGCACCCGTAATCAATACGTCAATCATTGAAAGGTTTTAGGAATAAATGTTGAAATTAATTATCTGATTCTGGAGCTTTCTTCTCGAATTCATTTTTCATTTGTTGAACGTCCACCACGCTGATTGTCAGCATGCCTGATTCGTCAACCGTAATTGAAATATTAAAATCTTTGTCTTCGATAAAAGGATCAAAATTCATATAGGCAACACCTTTTATGGGTTCGGTGTTATAGGTTTTGGAAAGTTCAACTGCCTGCATATAATCTTTCCCCATCGGGATATTTGCGATGCGTGCAATGCGGGCAGCTTCTTTCATGGCTAAATTATAATCGCCGACATAAACCAGCAATACCGAATTAAATCCCTCATCAGGATTATTGGCGGAGGTCATCTGCGAATAATCGGGATCGAGCCGCATGCCGGCAGGTTCGGTCAAATTGAGATGATTTGCCCATTGCGGTAAGGAAGTAGCCGGATTTAAATTCGATTTCTTGGCCAGCGTTCTTCCGTAGGTTTCCTTTATTTCGAGAAGTTGCCTTTCTGCTTCTTTATCAGAAATTTCACCCAACGCCCGTTTTTGTTCCACTTTATTCACTTCCTTTTGCATGGCATCAACCATATCAAGGGTTTGACCGATATTGTTCATCGATTTTTTAAAGGTCTTGAGTTCGGTGTCAAACTTGTCTGTTTCATTTGTTTGTGGTGGAGGAATGCAGCCGGCAATAAATAGTATTATTGCAACAAATGAAAATCCGAATAGTTTGATTATTAAGTAATTACGTCTCATTGATTACCGTTTTTAAGGGTGTTATATGCCTCCAAAAGTAAGGTATTTCATGGATTAATTCAGTAGAATATTAGTTTTTAAAGCGAATTAGATAGAATATTTAATTATGGCTTGTCTAATCACACGAAATTAGTATTCAACTTATTGATAGATTGTAAAATAGCGGAAACATCTATTTCAAAGCTAATTCAGATCGACAAAATTCTCAATTTATGATAATTTTTTGTCCGGTTTTAATTTCATCGAGAACCAAAAAATATACCCCGGAAGGAAGTGTGCAGCATGATATTGAAAGTGAATTACCAGCATTTGACCTTGCTCTTTGTGCCAAGAAGACCTGGCCGAAAGTATTAACAAGTTTAACTTCCTGAATACTTGATAAATTGAAGGTATTCGATTTGATATTCAATGTTTTATCATTTGAAATCGGATTTGGGAATACAGATAAATTCATGTTGAAAGGGTATATGTCGAACACTAAAGTTGGGTTTAACAACCTTAATGTGTCAATTACTACCGATTCGCCTTCGTTATAACCCGTACAAGTCAAAACCAAACTGGTTTCACCGGAATTCAAATCTGATATTCCGGGAAAATAAGTTGGATTCTCAATGGCAGGATCTGAAAAGTAACCATCACCACAGGTCGTCCAGTTTAGTGTTTTATTTAGCCGTGTTTCACCATTAATTTGGATATCTGTTGTTGATGGACTGATTATCAAATCATTACCTGCGATAACGAGTGGAATTGGAATTTCTTCCTGTTGATAAATGGCTGAAACATCACCAGTATCAAGTATCTGCTCATAAATTCTGATATCATCTAATGCTCCATAAAAATATTGGGTGCCATTCACTCTTCTACCAATATTACCTACAAAATCATCACCAAAATAAGGTGTTTGAACATTTTCATCGGAGGTTGCTATCAATTCTCCATTGATAAATATTTTTAAAATATCGGAATTACGGAAATACGTTATCTGAACCCATTTATTTTCAAGGCTTTCTGTTTGAGTCCGAACCACAGCATGTGTTTGATCGGTATGGTAACCGCCACCCAACCAGCCAAGATGGTCATTGAGCGAATAGTGATTGGTGTTCATCAAAAAATGATCAACGCCATAATCTGTCCCAATAGATAGAACTGTTTGACTTTCACCATAATAAGGGTTTTGGTAAATTTTTGCCCAAAGACTGTAGCAGTATTCCGGTTCCGAAAAATAGGGACAACTCATGCTGATATAACTGTCGTTGCCATTGAAAGATATGGCACTGTTTTCGTTGCCGAAGCGGTCGGTTGTCAAGGAAACATTGTGCATGATGCCATGGGTTTTGTGCCCACTGATATCATAAATTGTATCTCCGGAAACCGTTCTGTCAACAGGGTAATACACAATCATTTGATATATTCCATATTGTGCGAATACAAACAATCCCATGCAAACAAAAAACAGGGTAGTAATTACTTTCTTCATAACTTTTTTTGTTAAGATGATGAGGGTTTAAGATATTTTCCGCTAAGGTAACTAATAGTACCGGACAAATCAATTATTTTTATCATGGTATTTTCAAAATGGATTTATACTGAAAATAAGACAATTGTAATACACTTGCATGAACATCCAATGATCTTACATAAAATCCTAACTTTGCGCCATAAACATAGGTTACAAAGCATGAAAAGCCAATCGTCAAAAATGAATGTTTCAAACATTTTTTGTTTGTTTGGAATTATTCTGATTTGTTTGTCAACTTCTTTGCTTAGCGCACAGGAGTTACAGATTGATTTCCCTGCATCACTCCGTGTGGGTTTTGAGAAAGGTGATGCGACAAAAATAGCAAGCTCATTTCAGGAATCTCTTAGTTTTGAGTTACCACAACAAACGGGTATTTATAGCAAGTTTCAGGCTGAAGAGTTGTTGGCCGATTTCTTTAAAAAAAATCCAGCCGA
This sequence comes from Bacteroidota bacterium, assembly GCA_947505205.1. GTDB lineage: Bacteria > Bacteroidota > Bacteroidia > Bacteroidales > F082 > CAJBPB01. Next base: position 6,986 of record CANNKD010000109.1, read on the forward strand.
TACTTTTATCGTTCAGCGAAACGGAAAAACAGGCTCGGCCGAAAACGTTTTCACTATAGGCGAGTTGGTCAGCGGACAGCTTCATTTCAGGGTTTATATGGTTCGAAGCATCATAAATAATCAATATCTTATTCATTCACTGAGTATTACGAAAATATGATTTCAGATAGCGAAAGCATCGACACGCTAATTGAATTAGCAATAACAGAAGATTTAGGTTCGGGTGACCATACTTCTATGGCAACCATACCGCACACTTCGTACGGAAAAGCAAAACTTTTGATTAAGGAAGCTGGAATTATCGCAGGAATCTCAGTGGCACACAAGGTTTTCTCTAAAATTGATCCTGAGATTGTATTTTATCCGATCATAGCCGATGGCTCAAAAGTAAATTCAGGTGACATTGGGTTTTACGTTGAAGGAAAGTCTATTTCATTGCTGTCAGCTGAACGGTTAGCACTTAATTTTTTGCAACGGATGAGCGGCATCGCCACCAAGACAAATCAGTTGGTTCAGCTGTTGGATGGGCTGCAAACCAAGTTATTAGATACGCGCAAAACCACACCAAATATGCGGATTTTCGAAAAGGAAGCGGTGCGACTGGGTGGTGGCCACAATCATCGTTTTGGTTTATTCGACATGATTTTGATTAAAAATAATCATATTGATTTTGCCGGTGGTGTTACCAAAGCACTTTTTGCTTGTCGAAAATATCTGGAAATGAATGAATTGAATCTGAAGATAGAAATTGAAGTTCGTGATTTTGATGAACTGAGTGAGGCCTTGGTAACAGGTGGTTTTCAACGGATTATGCTCGATAATTTCACGGTTGATCAGATGCAAAAAGCCATTAGTTTGATCGAAGGAAGATTTGAAACAGAGGCATCCGGTGGTATCACCGAAGCTACTTTGCGTGCTTATGCCGAAACCGGTGTTGATTTTATTTCGGTTGGAGCTTTAACGCATCATATCAAAAGTCTGGATATGAGCTTAAGAGCCATGGTATAGTATTTAAGATGAGCTTTTTAGAAGTTTGCAGAATCGTTTTTTATAGGCTGAAGACAATCAGAATTGACAACATATTTAAAAGAGATAATGAAGAGCAACGGTGTTAAAGTTTAAAATATTAAGCCTTTACGTAGCATACCGCAATAAGCTGATCGAAGCATTGCGTTTAATCGTGATTCCCGGGTTTGGCGGTGTCCCACTGTATGACGTGCTCGAGTTTTTCGTGAAAGGACTATTTTCGCCTGCTGCTTCAGGAAATATTTCAACGAGGGCGGCTGCCGTTTCATTTAACTTTTTTCTGGCAATTTTCCCTTTCATTCTCTTTCTGTTTTCGCTGATACCCTATATCCCGATTACGGATTTTCAGGTTACACTTTTCGATCTTTTTCGCGAAATAATTCCTCCTGAAACCTTTTCAATGGTTGAAAAGACTATTTATGAGATACTTATGCTTCAAAACACCGGACTGTTATCGCTGAGTTTCGTGCTGACGTTTTTCTTTAGTACCAACGGAATAAATGCCATTATGGACGGATTCAACAGCTCATATCATATTACGCATGTTAAAAACTGGTGGAAACAGCGATTAACAGCCATCTTTTTAATGATTGTATTGTCTGTTTTGGTGATACTTGCCATAAGCATGCTGACCGTGGGAGGATGGCTGATTAAGTGGTCAATCGAAAATGGTTTTATCGAAAACGATTGGACAGTTGGTTTACTTGAAATAGTCAGGTGGTTGATTATATTGATGTTAACGTTTTTCTCTGTTTCATTTCTTTATTATTATGGCCCGTCCGAGCACCGTCAATATACTTTTTTTAGTCCGGGATCTATACTCGCTACAGTTTTACTGATTGTCGGATCATTGGGATTCAATTTTTATATTGCTAATTTCTCGCGCTACAATGCACTTTATGGTTCAATCGGAACCTTAATCATCTTTTTAATTTGGATTTTCATTTCCTCATTCATCTTACTCATTGGTTTTGAGCTTAATGCGAGTATCAAACAAGCAAAAATTGTTTATCGGACTACACAACCCTCACCACTTTAACTGAGATATAGTGAAAGAGTAACTTACCGTTTGATTTCTTGTCAGATTAGATTTTCTGACGGTCTCAAAATGCAATTTGCTACATTTGCCTGTTATAAACCAAAAAAAAATGAAGATTCAATGAGGATTGGGATGCTTTTAGATAACGATTTTAGGAGTGACCCAAGGGTTTTTAATGAGGCAAAAGCTCTTTGTAAAGGAGGTAATGAGGTTCATATTTTTTGTTTTTCATTCGGAAATTTACAATTGGATCAGCAAATAGAAGGAATTTTTATTCATCGTTTTCTATTGAAAAAGTTCATAAAGGATGCTCTTTTCATTTTAATGAACTTCATTCCATTTTACACTTGGTTGTGGTATTATATTGGTTCAAAGGCTGTTAAAAAATATCAAATCGAAGCATTACATGCACATGATTTGTATATGTCAGGTGCGGCGATGTTAATCAAGAGAAAATTTGGCATACCACTCACGCTTGATTTGCATGAAAATTTTCCGGCAGCTATAAAATCTTACAAATGGATTCATAAATTTCCGCATCGGTTTTTTGTTCAGGTAAACCAATGGGAAATAAAAGAAAATAACCTTCTTTCAAATGCAGATTCGATCATCGTGCTCAGCCAGCACTATGCAGCATATTTAAAAAGTAAATATCCTAATTTGGCTCAAAAAAACTTCGTTGTTTACCCAAATGTTCCTGATGTTAAGCAACTTACAGATTTTGATTCTGCAAAAGGCGTTGAAGAACTTAGCGACGGTTTTTGGCTTTTTTATTTTGGTGGTATCTCTGAGCGCAGAGGTGTTTTTTTGGTTCTTGATGCTTTGAAAACTGAATTATCAGCATTTCAAAACATCAGACTTCTATTGGTTGGTCCGGTTGATAAGGCTGAAAAACAGCGTTTTGAAAGTGTTTTAAATGATCAATCGCTGAAAGATAGAGTAATTTATTTTCCTTGGCGTAACATTTCTGAATTACCTTCGCTCATCAATGCAAGTGCAGTTTGTTTGTCACCAATCGAAAAGAATCCGCAGCACGATTCTGGTATCGCCAATAAAGTTTTTCAATATATGCTTTTTGCAAAGCCTTTGTTGGTAAGCAATAGCACCCCGCAATCTGAATTGGTGTCAGAAGCAGGCTGTGGTTTAATTTTTGAAAGTGGAAATACGAAAGATTTTGCTGAAAAAGTACTGGAACTTTATAAAAATCAGTATCTTGCTGAGATAGGGGAGAAGGGAAAAAAAGTAATTTTGAGTACCTATAACCTCGAGAATTTTGGGAAGGAAATTAACAAAATCTACGCTTAATTTTCTCTTAACCACAAATAATTGAAAATTTTGACATGAATGAAAATAAATTTTAAATAGAATATGGATAATTCGAAGATTTACGAAAGATATAATTGGGAAGCACTCAAGGTGGCTGATTTGAAAGAAAAAGCTGAGTTGACCCATGATCTAATCCCATCTTCTATCAAATCCATCCTCGATGTTGGTTGTGGAAATGGTGCAATAACAAATTATCTTGCTGAATATTATGATGTTACTGGTTTAGATCGGAGTGAAAACGCTTTGAAATTTGTGAACGGGAAGAAAATTCAGGCTTCTGCCGATGCCATTCCATTAGCCGACCATTCATTTGATTTAGGTTTTTCGAGCGAGCTTTTGGAACATTTAGAGGATGAGGTTCTGCTAAAAACTGTGAGCGAAATGAAGCGCATTTCACGCGACTATATTCTCATCTCAGTGCCAAATGATGAAAACCCGGGTAAACTTTCGATAAAATGCCCCGATTGCCGGCATGTTTTCAATAGTTCGAACCACCTTCAATCGTTTACACCCGCTAAATTCAAATCATTATTTCCTGAATATGAGTTGGTTGCACATACAATGACTGGGAAAAAGGTTAGGTATTACAATCGTTTTCTCCTGAAATTGAAATTGAAATTCAGTCCGTCAACAGCATGGATTCCTTATTTCTGGATTTCCAAAGAAAAGAGAAATGCTTTTTGTCCGGCTTGCGAAAATGAGTTCAATTATTCTTACAAATTGAGTGTAATTGCCTCAATGATTGACATTTTGAATGTAATCATCTCACCAAAAAAACCCTATTGGTTGATAGTTTTATTGAAAAAGAAAGTAAATTAATCAAATGGGAATCATCAAACGACAAAGTATTTCGGGCACCATT
>CANNKD010000110.1 GCA_947505205.1 Bacteroidota bacterium
AAAAAAGTGTGATTGCTCACACTTTTCATTGATATTTTTGAGGTTTCGAGCGGATTCGAACCGCTGTACACGGTTTTGCAGACCGCTGCCTAACCACTCGGCCACGAAACCCTGAGTGTTTTGGGAGTACAAAGATAATTAGTTTAGCTTAATCCACAAATTCTTTTGCTCTACCTTTTTCATTCATCTCACGCAAACAATTCGGGCACAGACAGCTATTGTATTTTTCTTCAATTTCCTTGAGTACCAAAATAGAAGTATTTACTTCATAACACCAGCATTTTCCTGATTTACTGCAATGAAATTCGGCTCCACAGCGTGGACAGATATCGGGTTCAATGATTTTCATGCTTCGAGTGTTATGCTCACAAAATCTATTTTTCCACCAAGTGGTGGATTCATTTTACGCACTTTAATTTTGGCCTGTTTCACTGTAGGAAAATGACCTTTCACAGCTGTTAAAATACGCCTGCCAACATGCTCAAGTAGCTTTGAATTGACCATCATTTCCTTTTTAACTACTTGATATACTTCAAGATAGTTAACGGTATCGTGCAACGAATCGCTGTGTTGGGCGGTTGATGTATCAACTTCCAAAAACAAATCAACGATAAAGCGCGTGCCAATTATTTGCTCTTCGGCAAAGCATCCATGGTAAGCATGAAACTCCATTCCTTCTATTGAAATTGTTGACATGATGAAATGAATTAGAGTTTATTGATTCCGCTATTGATTCTATCGATGGTTTCTTCTTTCCCAATTATTTCCATGATATCACCCAAATGCGGCCCTTTGGCTGCGCCAACAAGCAACAAGCGAAGGGCATTCATGATGGCTCCCATGCCAAATTGATTTTGCTCAATCCATTCTTTTAATGTTTGGTCGATGGTGACTGTCTCAAATGCTTCAATGGCAGAAAGTTTAGTGGCTAAATCAGTCATTTGTTGAGCACTATTTTCGTTCCAACGTTTCTTAACAACCTGTTCGTCATAACTTTGCGGGGCTTCGAAAAAGAAATAAGTTTCATTCCATAGATCTTTTACGAATGGAACGCGTTCTTTCACCAAGGAAACGATCTTTACCATTTTTTCAGTCTTGATTTCAATAGATTTTTCCTTCAGGATTACATTAAAATCGTTGGCAACCGCTTCGTTTGATTGTTTAATTAAATACTGATGGTTAAACCATTTCGTTTTTTCCGGATCGAATTTTGAACCCGACTTCCCTACCCTATCCAATGAAAATACCTGAATTAATTCATCCATGCTGAAGATTTCCTGTTCTGTTCCCGGATTCCAACCTAATAAGGCAAGCATGTTTACAAATGCGTCAGGGTAATAACCAGATTCTCTGTAACCAGTATATTTTTCTCCGCTCACAGGATCAATCCAATCGATTGGGAAAACAGGAAAGCCTAAGCGGTCGCCATCGCGTTTGCTTAGTTTACCGTTTCCATCGGGTTTTAAGAGCAATGGTAAATGAGCAAATTCAGGCGCTTCCCAGCCAAAAGCCTGATATAATAGAATGTGTAATGGAAGCGAAGGAAGCCATTCTTCACCGCGAATCACATGACTTATTTCCATCAAATGGTCATCAACGATATTTGCCAAATGGTAAGTTGGCATCCCATCTGATTTAAACAACACTTTATCGTCTAATGATTCGGTTTGAACCACAACTTTACCTCGAATAATATCGTACATAAGCACTTCCGTCTTTTCAGGAATAAGGAAGCGAACTACATGTGGAACATCTTCGTTGAGGTATTTATCAACATCTTGTTTACTCATTGTCAAACTGTTACACAAATATTTTCGACTTTCAGCATTGTACGTAAATATCTTTTTTTCGGCTTCAGCTTCTTTGCGTTTTTGTTCTAATTCTTCGGGTGTGTCGAATGCATAATAAGCGTTTCCGGAAGCAATGAGTTGATCGCTGTATTGTTTGTAAAGTTCTTTTCTTTCGCTTTGGCGATATGGTGCGTGCGGTCCGCCTACAGTTACACTTTCGTCAAATTCGATTCCGCACCAGGCTAAAGATTCAACGATATATTTTTCGGCACCCTCTACAAAACGGGCCTGATCGGTATCTTCGATACGCAAAATCATAGTTCCGTTGTTTTTACGTGCAAACAAATAGTTGTATAATGCGGTTCTGACACCACCAATATGCAAGGGCCCGGTTGGGCTTGGTGCAAAACGCACGCGAACATTTTTCATAAAGATTTTTTTTTGCAAAGATAGGATTTTGAAATAGCATTAACCTATTCCAGGATTGAAACGATTGGTGGTTATTGAGTTAAAATAATAACCACAGATTCACAAAATTTAATCATAATCTGTGAATCTGTGGCTTCATTTTAGTATGTGAAATCAAAATTATTTTATAAATCGTTTCGAAAAACGTTGGTTTCCATCATAAATATTAATTATATAAGCGCCTGAAACAAGCTTACTTATATCAAGTTTTAGATTTGGTTGATCGAAACTACTCTCAAGTACAACTCTGCCAGCAATATCGGTAAACTGGATATTTCTTTGTCGTCCATCTGCATTAAGTAAGTAAATATTTAAATATTCGTTGGCCGGATTTGGACCAAAAGCGAAGTAATTTGGATTATTTGTCTCCTCAACAATCACTGTAACAGTATTCACTTTTTCGAAAGTCCAGTTATCAGGGTCAACTGACATAGAAACAACTTGTTTTGGTACTTCAACAGCAAAATTTTGAATATTTGTGTTTTGATACAATCGTACAATTGTATCGGTTCCATCGGCAAAATTGAGTTTATAATCCATCGTCATTTTAAAAAGTGGCGTGGACGAACTAACAGATTGTGTGACAGTTACATTGTAGGTATTGTTAAACATATACCACGAAATATCGTATTTTGGATAACCTTGTCCGTAGTACCATTGGTTGAAGAAATCGGTTAAATTTATACCAGAAACGGCTTCAGAAACGGCTTTAAAATCGTCTCCGGTGGCGGTGCTATCTGTAAAGGTTTCCTGAAAAGTGTGCATTATTTGAAAGAATACCGTGTCATTATTCACTTCGTGTCGCAATACGTGAAGGATTGCCGCACCTTTATCGTACGATAAGCGGCCGTCGAAAATCCGCCAAACATTATCAGGACTTATTTCGGCTTCAGGGATATAAACGCTACCTCCGGGAGATGACATCACGTTGTTTTGAGTACCAATCATGAAATTTTGTCCGGAGTTCCAACCATGTAGTTTTTCCTGAGCCAGATAATTTGTGTATGTTGCAAAACCTTCATTTATCCATATATCACTCCATGTAGCACAGGTTACATTATCGCCGAACCACATATGACCCAATTCATGGGCAACAAGGTTAAACGACCATCCGCCCAAAGTTGTCATGGTTTGATGTTCCATTCCCCCACCCAATTGTGTGATACAATGTCCATACTTTTCATTTTGGAAAGGATACGTTAAAAATAGATCAGAATACAATTCTATCATGGGTACAACCTGATCGATATCGTTCTTGTATGTATTTAAATAATTTGGTGCATTATAGATATAGTTCTGAACCAAAACCGAATCGCCGGCCATTCCGGATGGTTTGGCATAAATGCTGTAATCAGCATAATCAGCAACAGAGAATGAAATTAGATAATAATCAATAGGATAATTTGATTTCCATTCGAAACGAACCATATTGTTTCCCATATCGGTTGTGTTTGTTAGTAAACCATTTGAACCGGCAAGATTGGTGTTTGCTGTGGTAAGAAATACCCAAACCGAATCGGCTTTATCAGTCAGAACCTGTTTGCAAGGCCACCATTCTTTGGCAGCGAATGGTTCTGATAATGTCCAGGTAACATCCTTGTTCCATTGATTATTGTGGGCGTTGGTAATACCTGAGAAAAATCCTCCGGTTGGAGGTGTTCCACCGTAAGTGATGGTGGCTACAAAAGTTTGACCGGTAATCAGCATCTCAACGGGTAATAAAACATTGTCGCCATCTCGCGTCCAGTTTGTTTGATTTTGTCCGTTGAAGTTGACATTTTCCAAACTTAAACCTGAGAAAAGCTCAAAAGCAAAGGTTTCAAATGGTTCAACCAAAACAGTACCATGAATGGTAACTTCGCCACCAACATTGATGTTTGTGTTCGATACCTCAATGTCGAGGAAATAAAATGTTACGTCATAATCATTTACCAAATCACTTTGCCAGTCGTTTCGATAAGCGTATGATGGAATGCCGTTTTGCTCATCGTAATGTTTGCAAAATCGATCCTGATGTTCAGTTTCGGTCTGTTGTGCTGAAACCACCGTGAAAATCAATAAAAATAGTGTTGTAAAAATGTTTTTCATTATCGTGCGTTCTAAGTTTATAATTCTGTTTGCTATTGCTTGTGTATATTTGTGCGCTAAAGTAGCAATCATTCAGCATTTTTTGATGGAAATTTTAAAAAAGCTTCAACTAATCGATGTCATCTAACATTATTGATCTTTTAAGTAAGGTTGAGTCATTCAAACGCGTATATTACCTTAATCGACTGATAAAAGGAGTTATACTGTCATTCTTTTTGTTGATGCCTACTTTTTTTTCAATCAATGTGATCGAATTTTTTGCCTGGCTGCCCTCCCCTGTTCGCATGATTCTCTTTTTTGGTTTCGTTCTTTTTTTTGGTTTTGTGTTCATTTGGTTCATTATTATTCCGGCTTATAACTTAATTAATTACCACAAAAAGATGTCGGTTGAACAAGCTGCTCTTTTTATTGGTAAGTACTTTTCTGAGATTGACGATCGTTTACTGAATACGTTGCAGCTTTCGAAGAGTGTAACTATCGAAAATACAAGCGATTCGCTACTCGTTGCCACCATTGACCAGAGGATTCGAAAAATGACAATTTTTAATTTTGAAGGTGCGGTACAGTTAAAAAACAATCTTCAATTTTGGCCATATATTGTCGGTGTTTTAGTCTTGTTTTTAGGAATTTTCATCATCAGTCCCAGGTTTTTTAGTGAATCTGGGAATAGAATAGTTCATTATAATCAGCATTTTGCCAAACCATTACCTTTTATTGTTGAAATAAGCAATACCGATTTTCAGGTAATGCAATACGACGATTTTGTGGTTCGAATCATTGTGACTGGGGAGGAAATTCCGGATAAATTTTATTTGCTTCATCATAATATGAAGTATCTCATGGATAAAAAATCAAACTCCTCATTTGAGTTTAAGTTTTTAAAAGTGTCCGAAAATATTTCATTCTCAATTATCAGCGACGAATTCAAAAGCGCAGAAAATCAGCTAATTGTGTATCCAAAACCAATATTATTGGCTTTTGAAGCTGAACTTATTTTCCCAAAATATTTAAACCGACAACGCGAGATAATTAAAGAATCAACCTTTTTGAGTGTTCCCGTTGGGACAATTGTAAACTGGTATTTTTCAACACGCGATTGTGATAAACTGTTGTTTTTCAACGGTTCAGATACCATTTCACTCAACAAATCAAAAGAAGGTTGGGAATTTTCTCTTCAGGTTTTGCAAAACGTTCAAATCGAATTGATTCCGCACAATCAATATGTTCAAATTGGCAATGGCATGCGTATTCTTGTAGAAGCGGTTCAGGATAATTTGCCGGATATAAAAGTATCGCTGGAAAAGGAAAATCTGGGAAAAATGAATTTCTTCAGTGGAATTATTTTAGATGATTATGGTTTTTCCAATTTACAGTTTGATTACAAATTGTTTAAAAATTCCGAAGTTCTTTTTTCTGGAAAAAGCGATATTGAGTTTTCAAAAAATGTATTGCAGCAGCAGTTTTTCTTTAACTGGGATATGGATTCCATCAACTTTAAAGGTGCAGATCAGGTTGAAGCTTATTTTACGGTGACCGACAATGACCTTATCAATGGACCGAAATTTCGAAAATCTGAACTATTCAAATTGGAAGTTTTAACGGTTGATAAACTCGATTCATTAATTCAAAAAGATGAAAAAGATATTGAAAATCAATTAGATAAGCTGAAGGAGAAAAATCTGGAATTGAAAAAGGATTTTGAACAGTTAGCCCAAAACTTAAAGCAAAAAAAGGAACTTGATTGGAAAGATAAAAAGCAAATGCTGGATATGCTTAACAAGCAGGAACAACTTAAACAGGAATGGGATTTATTGAAGGAAAAGCAGGAAAACTTAAGGGAATTAAATAAAGGAATTGAGAAAACCAATGAGAATCTTTTTGAGAAACAAAAGGAAATTCAACGCCTATTTGACGAAGTAATTCCTGAAGAGTTAAAGAAAATGATTGAAGAATTAAGAGCTCTTTTGCAGGAAACAGACAAGGAAAAGGTAAAAGAAATGCTTCAAAAGTTTAACGAAAATTCATCTGAAATTGACAAAATGCTTGATCGCGATATAGCATTATTAAATCAATTAAAAGTTGAAAAAGATTTAACGGAGCTTATTGATAAATTGAAGGAGTTAGCTGATAAAGCAAAGTCTCTATCCGATAGTCTTAAATCAGGTAAAAGTGAAAAAGTAGAATTGAATAAGGAATTGGAGAAAACCCAGGAGGAGTTCAAAAAAATGAGCAGTAATCTCGATTCTATTCAAAAAAAGAATGAAACTTTAGAACAGCCGTTTAAGATTGCACCAACCGAGCAGCTTGAAGAATCAATCAAGCTGGATTTGCAAAAGTCCGTGGATGAAATGCAGAAAGAAAATGAAGGCGGAGCAAGTGAAAAGCAAAAAGATGCTGGTAAGAAAATGAAAGAAATGGCGGATGAATTGTCAGCAGGATTAGAGGCAGGAACAGAAGAACAGAATGAAGAAGATGCTCAACAATTAAGGATTTTGCTCGAAAATATTTTACGCGCTTCTATTGAACAGGAAGATGTATTAAAACGTACCAAAATAATAGATGATGATGATCCGGCATTCAATGAAATTCTAATCAGGCAAAAAGCACTGAAAGATGCTTTTGTGGTTATTGAAGATTCGCTTATAGCATTGGCTAAAAGGCAAATAGCCATTAAGCAATTTGTTTTTGACGAATTGAAAACTGTAAAAAGACATTTTGAAATAAGTTTGAAATCGCTTCATGAACGGTCACTTGATAAGGTTGTGGAAAGCAATCAGTTTTCTGTAATGAGTTTAAATAACCTGGCATTGATGCTTTCTGAGGCATTGAAGGATATGGAAGAAAAGGAAGGCATGCAAAGTTCGATGAGTGGAAAAGGTAAGCCTAAACCAGGAAAAGGTTCTGGCAAAAGCCTGAAAAGCATGCGTGAAATGCAACAAGCATTGGGAAAAGAGCTTGGTAAAAAGAAGGGTGAACAAAAAGGAGAACAAAAAGGTGAAGGCGGTCAAGGTCAACAGGGAATGTCGAGCGAATCTTTTGCAAAAATGGCAGCCCAACAGGAAGCAATCCGGCAGCAACTGCAAAACTATTTAAATGAATTGAAGAAAGAAGGAAATTTAGGGGAAGATGGCTTGCAAAAAGCGATTAAAGAAATGGAGAAAATAGAAGAAGATTTGGTAAACAAGCGATTAAATCGTGAAATGATTGAAAGGCAGGAAGAAATAATGAGTAGGTTGTTAGAGTCTGAAAAAGCGGCAAGGGAAAGAGATCAGGAAGAAAAGAGAGAATCCAATGAATTTAAAGATGAAAACAAAAGTAACCCTGGAGATAAATTTTCGTACAATCGGCTAAATAAATCGCAGGAAGATTTGCTTATTAAATCTCCGGTTGAGTTGCGAACGTATTATAAGAAAAAAGCAAATGAATATTTTATCCTCATTAATGAGAAAGGAAATGGAAAATAATAGCATTAGTTTTGTGTTACAAAGAGACAATTTCTTTCAGCTTGAAAAAATCATAGAAGATTTATCGACTAAATTATATATCACCGATTCATTTTTTGCCGGTATCAATGTTTCTGTTGAACAATTTAATCAATTAGTTTTTGCGAATAATGAAGTAAGCAGTATCCAATGCATTTTCAGAGTTAATAATAATTCTATCGCTATTCACTGGATTTTAACTGAAAGAATCTATAATACTGTCAAACAGTGTTTGTCAAATGAAAATTGTAAAGAAGGCGAGATAATTTTGAAGGTAGTTGATAAAATAAATTTCATCGACGACCAACAAACAATTGTTTTTGAGCATCTCATTCTAAATAGTTTTGAGAAGGTATATGCCGAGCGCGCCTCAATTTTATCGAATTATTATAAAAAAGCTCAGATATCTCATTTCGTACATCATGATTCAATTTGATTCCGCAGATATTGATTGCCCAAGTTTTTTAACTAACAAAACAAAGAATTGGATAGAGTTGGTTGCAGAATCATTCAATGTTAAAGTAGGGGAGTTGTTTTTTGTTTTTTGTTCGGATGAATTTCTTTATGAAATGAATGTTAAGTATTTGAATCACAGTACATATACAGATATTATCACCTTCGATTTATCTAATAGTCCACAGTATTTAAGTGGAGAACTTTACATTAGTTTTGATAGGATAAATGAGAATTCCCAAAGTATGAATCAAAGTGTTGAATTAGAGACATATAGAGTTATGATACATGGCGTTCTTCATCTACTTGGCTTTAAGGATAAGCTCCCACATGAGGAAACTGAGATGAGGCTTCAAGAAGATAAATGCTTATCTTTGCTGGCTTGAATCTTGTTATTCTGAAAGTTACGAATCTGTTTCACGTGAAACAATCAATAAATGATATTTGAAAATTACGATGTTATAGTTGTTGGAGCGGGTCATGCCGGCTCCGAAGCTGCCGCAGCTGCCGGAAATCTCGGAAGCAAGGTTTTGCTGATTACCATGAATCTACAATCAATTGCGCAAATGTCATGTAATCCGGCAATGGGTGGAATTGCGAAAGGCCAGATTGTTCGGGAAATAGATGCTTTGGGTGGATATTCAGGAATCGTTTCCGATAAGTCAATGATTCAGTTTAGGATGTTAAATAAGTCAAAAGGTCCTGCAATGTGGAGTCCGCGCGCTCAAAATGATCGCATGGTATTTTCTGCTGAATGGAGGAGATTGCTGGAAAAAACAAAAAATGTTGATTTTTGGCAGGATACTGTTGATGGATTGATTGTTAAAGATAATTTTGTTTGTGGAGTTCATACGGCAATGGGTCAGAACGTTTATGGCAAGGCGGTAATTTTAACAAACGGAACTTTCCTAAATGGGAAAATCCATATTGGTGAAAAATCATTTGGTGGAGGTCGCATGGCCGATAGAGCAAGTACGGGTATTACTGAGCAGTTGGTGGAACTTGGGTTTCGTGCTAAACGGATGAAAACCGGAACACCCGTCAGGGTAGATGGGCGGTCACTTGATTTCTCCAAAATGATAGAGCAGCCAGGTGACGAAGATATAAGAGGATTTTCTTTTCTTGAGAATCCAAAGTTGGTGAAACAGCGAAGTTGTTGGATGACCTATACCTCGAAACAGGTTCACGAAACATTGAAAACTGGATTTCATCTCTCACCTATGTTTAACGGAAGAATTGAGGGGACAGGACCAAGATATTGCCCAAGTATCGAAGATAAGATAAATAGATTTTCTGATAAAGATTCTCATCAATTATTTGTGGAACCCGAAGGATGGGATACAGTAGAATATTATGTAAATGGGTTTAGTTCCTCGTTACCTGAAGATATTCAGGTTAAAGCATTACGTCAAATAGAAGGGTTTCAAAACGCTAAAATATTTCGACCCGGATATGCTATTGAGTATGATTATTTTCCGCCTGAGCAACTGAATTACACGCTTGAAACAAAATTAATCTCAAACTTGTATTTTGCAGGACAAATTAATGGCACGACCGGTTATGAAGAAGCAGCAGCTCAAGGATTGATGGCAGGTATAAATGCTCATCTTAAAGTTTCGGAAAAGGATCCCTTTATTTTAGGAAGATCAGAGGCATATATCGGTGTGTTAATTGATGATTTGATTACAAAAGGTGTTGATGAACCTTATCGGATGTTTACATCGAGAGCGGAATTCCGGATATTATTGAGACAAGACAATGCAGATACAAGATTGACAGAAAAGTCCTTTAGGATTGGATTAGCTACTGAAGATCGATATACAAAGTTTCTTGATAAGCAATTGCAAATAGATAAATTGATTATTTTTCTAAGATCCAATAGTGTTGAGCCAGATCAAATAAATGCATTACTTGCGCAAAAACTAACTCCTGGAATATCTCAAAAACAAAAATTGGCCACTATTTTATTAAGGCCACAAATAACACTTGTTGAATTATTAAACTTATTACCAAGTTTATCTAATCATATTGAAAGTACCGCATGTTCGTCATTCGAAGTAATTGATTCTGCCGAGATTTTGTTAAAATATGAGGGTTATATTCAAAAAGAAAAGGAATTTGCAGACAAGATTTCCAGATTAGATCATATTTTTTTGAAACCAGATTTCGACTACAATAGTTTGAAGTCACTTTCCTTTGAAGCAAGAGAAAAATTATCAAAAGTGAAACCTTCCAGTTTGGGGCAAGCTTCAAGAATTAGTGGGATTTCTCCGTCAGATATATCCGTATTAGTCATATTTTTAGGTAGATAGTAAAACCGTTCCACGTGAAACAATCAAAAAATATTGTTTTAGAAAGTTGCCCTTGGTGCAATTCAATTCAAATTAGACAGCAAATAATTCTTAAAGATTATTTTCTAACAAATGAAGAATTTCCAATTAGTAAGTGTGATGAATGTAGCTTAGTCTTCACAAACCCACGCCCTGGATTGGAATATCAGGGGTTATATTATAAATCGGATCGCTATTACAGTCATGCTAATAATCAGGGTGGTGTGATCCCTTTTTTGTACAGCAAAATCAAGCGGATTAATTTGGCAACAAAATATATTCAGGCAGTTGGTAATTTATCTGCTGGAAAAGTCCTTGATATAGGTTGTGGGACAGGTGATTTTTTGGATATTTGTAAAAGTAATGGTTGGGATATATTTGGGATAGAACCTGATGACAAAGCAAGTGAAATTTCTGAAAATAAATTAGGAATTGGTGTCCTTAATCCTTCGCAGATTTCGGAATTGCGCGATGGTTCATTTGATTTAGTTACGATGTGGCATGTTTTAGAGCATGTTCATGATTTACAGTTTCAGATAGAGGAATTAAAACGACTTATCAAAAAAAACGGAAAAGTGGTAATTGCATTGCCAAATTTTAAAT
>CANNKD010000111.1 GCA_947505205.1 Bacteroidota bacterium
AAAATTAATAAGACGTAAATAATATGCTCCAAAGATGTGAATTTGTTGCAAATTTATAACAAATTTAGATGCTTGTGGGATTGTTGATGAGTTTCACTGTTTTCTCAAGCCAATGGGAATCTGTTTCATCGAAGGTATTGAGCTCGTCACTGTCAATGTCCAGCACACCAATCAATTGATTTTGATCATTATAAAACGGTACAACCATCTCCGATTTTGAACGGCTGTCGCAGGCAATATGCCCTGAAAAGGCATGTACATCGGGGACAATAACACTTTGTCCGGAATTTACAGAAGTCCAACAAACACCGGTAGCTTTTTTCAGGTCGATACAGGCCAGAGCACCCTGATAAGGACCAACCTGCAGTTTTCCGTCATGCAACAGATAAAATCCGGTCCATAAGAATTTCATTTTATGGTGCAAAACAGCCGAAATAGTCGCCATAGCCGAAATCGGGTTGTTGCTTTTGATAAGTAATTCACTTAGTTGTTGATACAGACGTTCGTAGCGACTGGCTTTTTTATTTTTTTCCATATTATTTGAAATTATCCACTTTTTTTAGTTGACGAAAGTAGCGAAAATGGCAAAAACAATGAGTTATTATTCATAAAATAAACAATATCAAGTCGTCTCGAAACCGTTTGCATTTTTTATCAATTTATTAATATTTGGCATAATATACTGATAATAAGTAATATAAAATATATTTTGTTGGAAGAAGGAATTTTCCTTAAGATGCTAATGTTTAATTTTGTCGGGCAACTCAAAGCAAAAATGCTTTAGGAAAGCAACAATTTAATAACTAAAACTTTAAACATGAGTATCAAAAAACAAGCTTTAAAGAGCAAACCGGTAACAAAAGTTAGTTTCAAAATTTCGAAAGATCAGGCAGTTAATGCTTCAGAGGTCGCCATTGTTGGCGATTTCAATAACTGGAATCCCACCTCAGACGTGATGAAACCATTGAAGGACGGCTCATTCAGTCATGCAATGGAAATCGCAAACGACGCTGAATACCAGTTTCGTTATGTCGCCGATCAATCAAATTGGTTTAATGACGAAGAAGCTGACAAGGAAATTTCTTCCGTTTTTGGTTCAATCAACTCAGTGATTGTTCTTTAATCTTTGCGATTAAGCGATTATACAAAAAGCGGCAGGATTTCCTGCCGCTTTTTTTTGCGTCTGAATTTAAATTTTCTCCAATTCAACCGTAAAATGCCGCATAATCGGTGCTTCGTAATGAATTGAATAGCCCGTTTTTATGTCGTTTCGTCTTTCCCAAACATTGATGATATGTGCTGCTACATAATGCAAATGATTGTTTGTATAAGTCCGGCGCGGGATGGCCAGGCGAACCAATTCTAAATCCGGAAAACGATTTTCACGCGTTTCAGGATCACGATCTGCTAAAATGGTTCCAATTTCAACACCGCGGATACCACCCTCAATGTATAATTCCACAGCTAAAGTTTGTGCAATAAACTGTTCTTTCGGAACTTGTGGTAAAAATCGTTTGGCATCAATAAAAATGGCATGGCCTCCAAAAGGATATTGAACCGGAACTCCGGCAGCTTTTAGCATTTCGCCTAAAAAAGCAACTTGATTGATCCGCGTTTCGAGATAATCGAATTCGGTTCCTTCGTATAAACCTTGTGCCAGCGCATTCATATCGCGGCCCGACATGCCGCCGTATGTAATAAAGCCTTCAAACATGATATTGAAAACGGATGCTTTTTGAAATAATTCCTGATCGCGGAGGCCAATAAATCCACCCATATTCACGATAGCATCTTTTTTGCTGCTCATGGTCATACCATCGGCGTACGAAAACATCTCTTTCACGATTTCCCGAATACTATGGTTCGCATATTCTTTTTCCCGTATTTTGATGAAATAGGCGTTTTCGGCAAATCGGGCCGAATCGATAATTACTTTCACACCGAATTTTTTAGCCAATTTGCTTACTTCACGGAAGTTCTGCATCGAAACGGGTTGACCGCCCGAGCTGTTGCAAGTGGCTGTGATGATGATCATTGGAATTCTTTCGATAGGATTCGATGAAAGCATTTTTTCAAGTTTCCGGATATCAACATTACCTTTGAAAGGATGATCGAGCGTAGTATCGAAAGCCTCGTCGATGGTACAATCAATGGCTTTTGCCTTCCGAAATTCGATATGGCCTTTAGTGGTGTCAAAATGCGAATTTCCCGGAATAAGATCACCTTCTTTAATGAGTGCCGAAAAAAGTACGTTTTCTGCTGCCCGACCCTGATGCGTTGGTAAAAAATAGGGGAAACCTGTTATTTCTGTTATGGCACTTTTTAGTTTGTAGTAAGACGAAGCACCGGCATAAGATTCGTCGCCAAGCATCATTTCCGACCATTGTCTGTCGCTCATGGCACCGGTTCCCGAATCGGTTAGTAAATCGACAAAAACCTGATTACTTTGCAGGTTAAACAAATTGTATTTTGCTTCTTTAATCCATTGTTCGCGTTCATTGCAGTTGCTGCGACGAATGGGTTCAACCATTTTAATTTTGTAGGATTCAGCGAAAGGAATATTCATAATGTTCCTGATTTATAGTAATTTAATAAGATATATTGAGCAAAAAATAGTATGGATCAAAAATCAGGAAAAGCGATCGCGCTCTTTGATATTTAAATAATTATGCTTTATTGAAGGCTGAAAAGTCATATTTATTACCTCTTTCAAAACCAAAAATAGCATAAAGTTTTGATTAAACAAATTCTCAAAAAATTCTTTTCAAATTTATTTAACTTGACTGTTAAATGTTTATCTTATTTTTGCAGATTCATTTAAGAAGAATGACAAGATATATTTGGTTGTTTTCTGTGATACTTTTGCCCATGTTTGGCTTTTCGCAGTTTGTCGAAGCCCGGTATGACAGCTCCTCGGTACTTGCTTCCATACATACGGCAGAATTGGTACAAAAAGATGGCTTAAAGGAAGATACATTGAGGTTTTATTGTGGAAATCAGGTCACAATTGACAGTGTAATCAATTTTTCAAAGAAATTTATTGGAACACCATATCGTTATGGTGGCCGCACCACGGCTGGTTTCGATTGCTCTGGGTTTATGATTTTTGTGTTTAAAAATTTTGGCATAAATCTTCCACCTTCTAGCCGATCGCAAGCGATGGTGGGTGAAAAAGTATCGAGAGATTCCATTCAAATGGGCGACTTGGTGTTTTTTAAGGGACGTAGTTCAAAAAGCAAGTCTATTGGTCACGTGGGTTTGGTGGTTGCTGTTTCTGATACAAACGATGTGCAGTTTATTCATAGCACGCGCCATGGTTTACGGTTAGACTGGATTTCGACGGAACCATATTATAAAAACCGGTTTATGGCTTCACGCCGCATAATTACGGATCAGCCAAAGTAATTCAAATATTCAAATTTCCAGTATTTGACATTTTTTTGAGCAAGCTGCTTGATAGCATTATTGAATGAATATTTCTGATTCATTGGATAAAACCACACTCAAGAATAAAAAATAGAACTTTCTTCAATTCTAATGAGTTAAAACAACTCAATTGTAAATCCAACTCGATTTGTAAAAATCAGATTTAAAGCGAATAATACCCCTTTTTGCGATTAAGAATCAACCAAATATCCTATACTTGTTATTTATAAACGATATAAATTAACGTATTGTCAGTAACTTACTATTGACAAATTGAAATACGTGTATATTTTTACGCTTCAATAATTAACTAAAACAGAGTGCAATATGGAAAGTAATCAGCCCTCATTTTATGAGGAAGCCAGAAGAGATGGCGTATCCCGCAAAGATTTTCTTAAGTTCTGTACAACGATGGCAGCCTTTCTTGGATTAGAATCCTCGGGTGTCACACAAATTGTTGAAGCTCTTAAAACCAAACCCCGACTTCCGGTTATTTGGTTTCATTTTCAGGAATGCACCTGTTGCAGTGAATCCTTCATCAAGGCTTCTCATCCAATTGTTGCCAATATCGTTTTGGATAAAATTTCACTTGACTATCAGGAAACATTAATGGCTGCATCAGGATATCAAGCTGAAGAAGCCTATAAATTGGTGATGAAGAACAATCCGGGTGAATATATCGTAATGGTTGAAGGATCAATACCAACCGAAAACGAAGCATATTGCTGTATTGGAGGCAGAAGTGCACTTCAGATTTTAGAGGAAGCTGTTGAAAACTGTAAAGCAGTGGTTGCCTGGGGAAACTGTGCGTCAGCAGGATGTGTTCAGGCTGCCAGTCCTAATCCGACAGGGGCACAACCTGTTCACAAAGTAATTAGTGGCAAGCCGGTTATTAATGTACAAGGTTGCCCTCCAATTGCTGATGTGATGGCGGGTGTTGTGGTTCATTTGCTTACTTTCGATCGTATTCCACAGTTGGATGCTTTAGGTCGGCCAAAAGCGTTTTATTCACGCAGGGTGCACGACACCTGCTATCGGCGTGCTAATTTTGATGCCGGTTTGTTTGTCGAATCATTCGATGATGAAGGTGCAAAAAGAGGATATTGTTTGTACAAAATGGGATGTAAAGGTCCGGTAACATATAATTCGTGTGGTATCATCAAATGGAATGATGGCGTTAGCTACCCGATTCAATCAGGTCATCCATGCATCGGTTGCTCCGAGGCCGGATTTTGGGATAACGGCCCATTTTATCAACATCTGCCCGATGTGAAAGGATTTGGTATAGAAACAACTGCCGATAAAATCGGACTTGGTTTGGGAATCGCAACAGCCGTTGGCATTGCAGGTCATGCCATTGTGACTAATATTCGTAAACATCATGAGATAGAAAACATTGAATCAACAGTTTCTGAAACAAATAAAGAATAATAACCATGGCTGAAAGAATCGTTATAGATCCCATTACCCGAATTGAAGGACATTTACGGGTAGAAATTGAAGTTAAAGACGGAATTATTACTGATGCCTTTAGTGCAGGCACGATGGTTCGGGGAATTGAAACCATTTTAAAGGGCCGCGATCCGCGTGATGCCTGGGCTTTTGTTGGGCGTGTGTGTGGTGTTTGTACATCTACACATTCGCTGACTTCTGTCAGAACAGTGGAAAACGCACTCGGTATTTCGGCTCCACCCAATGCCGAGCTTATCCGAAACCTGATGGCAACTGCATTATATATCCAGGATCATGTTGTGCATTTTTATGTGCTTCATGCGTTAGATTGGGTTGATGTTGTTTCGGCATTAAAGGCTGATCCTGTTGCAACTTCTCATTTGGCACAGAGTATTTCTTCCTGGCCAAAAAGTTCGGCCGGATATTTCTCTGACATTCAAAAGCGCTTTAAAAATTTCGTTGAGAGTGGACAATTGGGCATTTTTGCCAATGGATATTGGGGTCATTCGGCTTACAAACTTCCGGCAGAAGTGAACTTGTTAGCTGTTGCACATTATCTCGAAGCCCTCGAGTGGCAAAAGGAACTCGTAAAGGTTCATACAATTTTTGGTGGTAAAAACCCACATCCGAACTACTTAGTTGGTGGCGTTCCTTGTTCAATCAACATTGAAGAAGCCAATGCGATAAATGCTGAACGCTTAGCCATGGTTGGCAAGCTTTTCGAAGATGCGAAAACCTTTGTCAATCAGGTTTACATCCCCGATTTGTTGGCAATAGCGTCTTTTTATAAAAGCGACTGGGGTGCAATCGGCGGTGGTTTGACGAATTATATGTCGTTTGGCGATTTCCCGATGAACGGTTATAATAATCCCGATAGCTTTAAAATGCCTCGTGGTGTAATTTTAAACCGCGACCTGAGCAAAATACATGAGATCAAAGCTGATGATCCATCACAAATTCAAGAATATGTAAACAATTCGTGGTACGATTATTCCAAAGGTGATCAAGTTGGTTTACATCCATGGGATGGTGAAACAAATTTAAATTATACCGGACCAAAGCCACCTTATACTCATCTTGATGTCTCGAAAAAATATAGTTGGATAAAAACACCGCGATGGAAAGGTCATGCAATGGAAGTTGGACCTCTTTCAAGGATGCTCATAGGTTATGCTTCTGGCCGTGCCGAATATAAAGAAGTGATTGAGAGCACATTGAAAACTTTAGACGTTCCTGTAGCAGCTTTATTTTCAACACTTGGTCGCACGGCTGCACGCGGGCTTGAAACCAAACTTTGCTGTGATTGGGCATTGGAATTTTTCCAACAGCTTCTGGATAATATCAAAAACGGAGATTCACGCACCCAGAATAACGACAAATGGGAACCTGAATCATGGCCAAAAAACGCAAAAGGTATTGGAATGGTTGAAGCGCCACGAGGTGCTTTGTCGCACTTTATTGTAATAAATGACAAAAAAATTGAAAACTATCAATTGGTAGTTCCAACAACCTGGAACGCATCTCCACGCGATGTGGAAGGTAAACGCTCAGCCTTTGAGGAATCTTTGATCGGAACACCGGTTGCTGATCCAAATGTTCCGCTGGAAGTACTCCGCACAATTCACTCATTCGATCCTTGCCTTGCCTGCGCAGTGCATGTGTATGATGAAAATGGAAGTCAGATACATCAAGTTAAAACCTATTAACCATGAAAAGTAGATCGATACCCTTACGCGAAGTATATGTTTGGGAAATGCCAGTTCGAATCTATCATTGGGTGAATGCATTGTGTGTTGTCGCACTGTGTATTACCGGCTTCGTGATTGGCGATGCACCTGCCATTGCAAAAAGCACAGAGGCCTATTTCAACTATTGGTTTGGGACAGTGAGATTTATCCATTTTGTTTTTGCATTTCTCTTTTTCTTCAATTTTATATTTCGTACCTATTGGGGGTTTGCCGGAAATGAATTTGCACGTTGGAATAACTTTATTCCACTCAAACGTGGACAATGGAAAGAAATTGTAGATGTCATTAAAGTAGATATTCTGCAGGTTACAAATAAAAGAATTGGTTCGATTGGTCATAATTCCTTAGCCAGTTTCATCTATTTTCTAACCTTTTTGATTTTCCTATTGCAATGTTTAACAGGTTTCGGGATGTATTCGGCTATGAGTAGTGCGTTCCTTCCAAAAATGTTTGCATGGATTGTCCCGTTTATGGGAGGCGATATTATGGTCAGGCAAGTGCATCACATTCTGATGTGGGGTTTTATCTTATTCTCTATCGTTCACGTTTATCTCGTTTTCTATCACGATTATATCGAACGGCGCGGAATAACATCCTCAATGATAGGTGGTTGGAAGTTTATTGAAGAAGATGTGATAAAACGTCACAATGATAAAACGGAAAATCGTCCACAACTATAATGTTTTAATCCGAACATACACTTTGACTTTAATACAAAACAAAATTCTGGTTCTGGGAATCGGGAACATCTTACTGAACGACGAGGGAGTTGGGATTCATGTTGTTGCAAGTCTTGAAAAAGAAGGTTTTGCCAAGGCAGACCTGATGGATGGCGGTACGGGTGGATTTCATCTGCTGGGATTTATCCAATCCTACGCCACCGTTATCATTATCGATGCGGCTCTTGATGCTTTTCCAGCCGGAAATATCCGGATACTAAATCCAAAATATGCCAAAGATTTCCCGAAACAATTAAGTGCTCACGAAATAGGGCTGAAAGATCTGCTTGATGCATCTTTTTTATTAGGTAATATGCCAAAAATATATCTGGTAGCCATTTCGGTCAAGGATTTTCAGGATATGGGCATGGAACTTTCCCCTGAGATAGAAGCAGCGATTCCGGAAGCAATGAAACAAGTGAAACAGCTTGTTGATCAGTTACTTGAAGCGTAATATTATTGTTGTTGGAATAACCAGTTGTACCATTCATTCATACCTTCACCGGTCTTAGCTGAAACAAGTATAAACTCCAGCTTCGGATTTAATGATTGGGCATATTCAATCGCTTTTTCTGTTTTAAAATCAACATAAGGCAATAAATCTGTTTTGTTGATCAAACACAAATGCGATGTTTGAAACATATATGGATATTTCAATGGTTTGTCTTCGCCTTCGGTAACGCTAATTACAACGACTCTTTTTGTTTCTCCAAGATCGAACATGGCCGGACAAACCAGGTTGCCTACATTCTCAATAAAAAGTATCGAATTGGGTTCAATTTCTATCTTTTGGATCGCTGTATCAATCATTTGTGCATCTAAATGGCAACCGGTACCGGTGTTGATCTGAATGGCCGGAGCACCGGATTTTTCAATCCGCTCAGCGTCCAACAATGTTTGCTGGTCGCCTTCAATAACGGCTATTTTATGCGTTGCAATCAGCGAATGTATTGTTTTTTCAAGTATAGTCGTTTTTCCGGAACCGGGAGAACTCACCAGATTTAGACAAAGAACTTTTCTTCCTTCAAAAAAACGGCGGTTTAACTGAGCTGTTTGGTTGTTTCCGGAAAGAATATCTACATTAAGATTAATAATTTTGCCCGAAGTGTGGCCGTGAGAATGAGCAAAAGGAGCATTGCCGTGTTCATGCGTATGTTCATGAGGATGAACATGATCGTGCTGAGGCTCATGTTTATGTTGGAGGTTATGGATTTTGACTTCTTCAGAATTGCTACAACCGCAAGTATCGCACATATATTTTATTATTAATTATTTAACTATTATTTTATTCAGCCAAAAGCGATAAAACCCTGAATTCCTCGCCACCGACAATTTGTGATGGAAAACAATGGCAATCGGGGCATGAGTCTAATCTTTGAACCATCTCAAATTCAATATCACATTCATTACATTTTCCTATGCCTGGTGTTCTGATAATGGAAATGACTGCATTTTCAAGTATGGTATTCTTGACGAGTAGTTCCAGTGCTGTTTCGAAAGCATCAGCATCAACACCACTTAAATCACCAACTTCAATATTGATTTCCTGAATGGAAGTTACAGCATTTTTAATTGCCTCATTTTGAGCAAGATCTATAACTTCTGAAGCAAGAGAGAATTCGTGCATTAGATTTTGTTTGAAGCTTCAAATTTAAGCAAATTTATTGGTTGTCGGAATTTTGAAATGATCGGTTTTCTGAACACTGACAGATAATTGAACCATTTGTTAGTGAAGTTTTTATCAAAATAATACAGTTTATAATCACAATAAAAGAACTACATTTGTGAGATAATCATTACAATGCTGATTTTTATAACAGGTTTTATTGCCAGCGTGGCACATGTCGTTACTGGTCCGGATCATCTGGCGGCAGTGACTCCATTGGCAATTGATAGCCGGAAAAAATCGTGGGCTGTTGGCCTTTCATGGGGTATAGGTCACACGATCGGGATGTTGCTTATTGGAATGCTGTTTGTTTTATTCAAAGAGATTTTGCCAATCGAAGCTATTGCTGTTTACAGCGATAAAGTGATCGGATTTCTTTTAATTGGAATTGGCACATGGTCAATTATCAGAATTTATATTCGTCATTCGCATGGAAACCGTCCTCATGTGCATTTTCATACCGAACCGTTTTTATTTACACATATCCACCGCCATTCGCACGAAATATCGGCTGTTCATAAACACAAGGATAAAGATCATTTTCATTATCATGTGCATGATCATGACCACGAACATCATGGCAAGGTGAAACAGAATGCCTTTACTGCCTTGTCAATTGGAGTCATTCATGGTTTTGCCGGTTTCAGTCATCTTTTTGCCTTATTACCGTCATTGGCGCTTCCAACTATTTGGTCTTCTGTTGTTTATGTTCTCGCTTTTGCCTCTGGAACAATCGTGACCATGGTGCTTTTTGCCTTTATCCTTGGATTGGTTGCGTTCCAATCTCTTGTGAAAGACAAACGTCATTTTCTAAAGTGGTTTACACTTACGGGGGCTATCTTAGCTATTTTGATCGGAGTTCTTTGGATTGTTAATCCTTTTTAATGAACGATATTTTCCGAAAATGATCAGCCAAACCACTGAATATAATCCTGAATCGTATTGATGTTTGCCACAATTTCAGGTTTTGAAACCTCCACTTTTTGAATGTCAAATCCTTTCAAAAACACCTTAAAATCAAAGTTGGTTTCTTTTGTTATTAGATTTTTTATCAACTTTTCGGACAACAAAAGCGGATGTCCACCTTTTCCGTGATATGCCGGACAAATACCATCGTGGTTTTCCAAATCATGAGCCATTAATTGCAGTAAAGATTTGCTAATGAAAGGATTATCAATGTTTTGAATAAAAGTTGGACAAGCTATTTGGATTGCTGAAAATCCGGTTTTTATGGAAGAAAATCGTCCTTTTTCGGGTGTTGGATTGATGACAACCTCAATATGGTTTTGTTGGACGATTTCCAGAGAAAGGATTTTGGAAAAACTTTGCGAATTGGTAACCACAACGATTTTTTCGCAGCCAAACGCAAGATATTCAGCGATTATTTTTTCAATAAAAGTTCGATTTGAATCAAATTTCAATCGGTATTTTGGTTCACCAAAACGCGCTGATTGCCCGGCTGAAAGAATGATTGTATTAATGTTAATAGAATTCAACACGCAGAATATTAGTTACTTAGTGTACAATTAAAGTTCTTACAAACTCATTTCCTTGTTTATCGCTGAACCTGATAATTCCAAATTGCTTGGCAAAATAGATTTTCTCAATTTCGGTAGGTAGTGTGGTGTTTTTGAAGATAATTTCCAACACATCGCCATAAATACTGTCACCGATGATGTAATTGATTTCTACATCTTCACTTCTGCTATGGTCGGTTGTCAAATCGTATTCGGCGGTGCGCGAAACCCAATCGCCAAGACCTTTAAAATATTTGATTGAGATGTAAAATCCGTCTGCCGGATTGCCCGAACCGCGCACGTTTACTGTAAAACCCAATGGTGAAACAGACATAGAATAGTCGAGTGTCAAATCAAAACTTCCATAGTTATTTCCACAATCATCCGAATAAGTGTTTTCACTTGAGTGATAGTAATAATGCATGTTCATCGACTGGCTGATGCCATTTCG
>CANNKD010000112.1 GCA_947505205.1 Bacteroidota bacterium
CGATAGCAAGCAACTCGATACCAACAAGTGAAACTCTTACCCATGCATCAACTACGACACCTTTGTCGAGGATACGGTCGATAACCTCTACGAGGCTGCTTGACCCGATTGTTTTTTCAACTGACATTTTTTAATCTCCTATGATTAATGATTTAATACCGTGCTTACATAAGGGACGGCTTACCTCTTGTGCTTTCCGCAGGCCAATAAACATGCCACACTTTTATAATGGATATAATACCCTTTAAGAATTGGGTTAATCAATTCATTTGTAGATTGAAATAAAATTGAAAATATTTTCAAGCCGAAAGGTTCAGCCTAAAAGAGGTTGATCGCGAAGAAGATCCAATTGAAATAATCGCACATTTGTGCGAAAATGAGTTCCTTGTTTTGATTTAAAAATGGATAATAAAATAGTAAGAAATTTATTACTGGTTTATTTCCTGAATTCTGAAGCTGTTCGTTTATAGAGCATTTATTGTTTTTATATTATTGATTAATAGGTATTTAAATTCATTCATTTTGAATTTTACCACACTTACACATGTTTTGCTTCTTGTATTCGATAATAAATTAAAACAAAATTGGTTACAATGCAAACAGGTGATACATTTTAGCTGGTATCAGGTGTTATTGCCAAACATTTTGGTAACTCTCAAGAAAATATTGAGGTAAGCTTGCTCAAAAAGAAGGTTCTTGAATGTATTAAGTATTGCAGATGAATGAAACCAACGTATTTCAAATAATAAAACTGAAGGAGTTGGTACTGAAACTGGTGAGTACATTGTAATTAAGCAATTTCTCGTTTATCCATTCTTCATAAATTCTGTGATAGAATGCAAAATAACACATTATGTAATATTGTACCCTCAGACCCTATAAATTAAAAAATGAAATCAGATACCACTCGAATCGTCAAAACTCAGGAAAATGCATTAGTTGTTTAGATCGAAAAATGGATAAAATTAACTGTGACCTATCTTTAACCAACATTTTTTCTCAGGTGAGGTTCAGCTCCAGTATTTCGCTTTAAAGTGAAATGGTAAAAGATCCTGATGTTGTAAAATCATATAATCCGATGCATTTCTCTGTTGCAAATGATGCATGTTCATTTGCATCAATGAGTTCCTGATTCTGCAACTCAAGTTCTATCTGATAAAATTCAAGCTCATGGATGAGTTTGTTTCTGTTTGATTTAACGGAGCGTCCTGTTTTGTAACTTAATTCCTTAACAAATCTTCTGGGTTTTGGCGCAGGTTGGCAGCTTCTGATTGGGCTGAGTATTTCATGATATTGAAATTTTTCAGTTTTAACACATTTAACTTACAGAACGCTTATTTTGATGGAATGCTGATTTTCACTGATCTCCGAGCGCAGATAAAAACGGATTAAATGAAAAAATCCGCTATAATCAGCTTTCCGCTAAAGGATCTGCTTTAATCAGCGTGCTATTCTTCATTTGCGTGCCAGTCTTTCCCGTATCTGGCATTGGATAACCTTCATATTTTCGACCGTATACACGCTGCTTATGAATTCGACATTGATTTTTCGTCCATCGGAGGTTTCGAGCGGCAAATTTTCGTAACGCACGAATTCCTTCAGCTGTAATTCGATAAATTTTTCTTTATTGGCCACAACATCTTTAAAGAATCCTATTTCCCAAATCGCCTTTTCGATGAATTGCTTGTGCGAGTAACCAAGCATTTCAATCAAATGCGGATTCACTTCCGTAATCTTTCCGGTTTCTGCGTCGAGTATGAGAATCCCGTCTTTCGAGGTTTCAAAAAGACGGCGATAGCGGGTTTCCGAAATTATCAGTGCCTTCTCTTTCAGAAGAAAATTATCGTAGGCTTCCTGTAATTTCAGTTCAAGTTTTTTGAAATCGGTAACATTGGTAAAAGTTATCACCAGACCATCGATGAAGTCGGTTAGTGTACGGTAGGGCATAATGCGCACATTGAACCACCTTCCGTCGGTTGATTCAATCTGCGATTCAACTGTGATAAGTGTTTTGAGTACTTTTCGGGCATGTGTTTCGATTTCTGTATACTTTAAATCACTCACCAGATCGGTAAACGGCCTGCCAATATCTGAGATGCGCAATTTAAAGATATGGGTGGTCTCATCAGTGAACCTGCGGATATTCAACTCCTTATCGAGGAAAAGTGAAGCGATTTCGGTACTGTTAAGCAGGTTTTTCATATCGTCGTTTGCCTGCAGAAAATCATACACTTTGCTCTGAAGTTCAACATTAACGGTTTGTAACTCTTCGTTCAGGCTCTGCATTTCTTCTTTCGAAGTGGTCAATTCCTCATTGGTCGATTGCAACTCTTCGTTAGACGATTGCAACTCTTCATTGGTTGACTTCAGTTCTTCCTGCGAGGTTTGCATTTCTTCGCGGGTACTCTGCAGGTCCTCAATACTTCGTTGGAGCGCGAGTTCCAGATCATTCATTGCCTTGGTCGATTCTGTTTTCTCTCTTTTAGGGTCTGCAGTTTCACTATCCGGCACTTTAAGCACATCGGCAAAAAGAATGAGAATCAGGCCATGAAGCGCCTTGGGTTTATCGAGGCGTTGAACTGTTATATCTACATAATGACTTCCTCCATTCGTTCCGGTTTTAATATTGTGCATCACTACCGTATCCAAACTTTGGCTGGCTTTGCGAAGGGCGCCGGGAAGCACCTGATTCAGCCCTTCGCGCATCATGGAATAAATGTTCATATTGGCTCTCCCGGCCGCTGGTTCGAGGTACTTGCCAGTGTGGCCTGTGATGTATATAATATCGCCCCGATCATTTACCAACACACTGGCAGGAGAGAAGCGCTGGAGCAAAACCTGATCGGTAAGCATCTGGATGCTTTCGACAGCTATTTGTTCGATCATTTTTTTTGATTCCTGAGTTTCGCGGTGAAAAGAACTTGGAAAATCAATTAATTCAGTAGTTTTAACTGTAGCTGAACGTTTTATAGAATTTTAGTTTTGAATTAAGTGGAGAAAATCCTTCGTTTTGGGTTCCGAGTGTTTCGGCAGAGCCTAATAACAAAATACCTCCCGGATTCAGGCTGTAGTGAAAAAGAGACATCAGTTTTATCTGCAATTCCGGTTCCATATAAATCAGCATATTGCGGCAGGTGAGTATATCGAGCTTGGTAAATGGCGGGTCTTTGATTACATTTTGGGGGGCAAACACTATCATTTCGCGGATAGTGTTATTTATACGGAAGCCTTCGCCATCTTCAACGAAAAACCTATTGATTCGTTCGGGTGATACGTCGGCCAAAATATTTGAGGGAAAAACTCCTCTGCGGGCTTTCTCAATGGCATCTTTGTCGATATCGGTGGCAAATATCTGAAAGGTCAGGTTTTTATTAATTTTTACCTGTTCCATAGCCTCTTTAAACAGGATAGCCAGCGAATAGGCTTCTTCGCCTGTTGAACATGCCGGAACCCAGGCACGCAGCACATACCGGTTTGGCAACTCGTTCATTAGTCCGGGCAGTATATTTTCTTTCATCATTTGCCAGACTTCTGGATCGCGGAAAAAATTGGTAACACCAATGAGCAACTCTTTGAAAAGAATATCAATTTCATTGGGATTTTCCTGACAAAAACGAACATAACTGCTTATCTTGTCGATCATATGAACGCGAATACGCCTTTCGATGCGCCGCATCAGGGTATTTTTCTTGTACTGTGAAAAGTCGTGACCGGTTTGCTGGCGCAACAGGATAATGATTTTATCGAGGCTGGACGTGCTTTTAATGTCAATTTCAGGCTCTGTTTTCGCGACCGGCATATACTTCAGAAAAGCGATTAATTTGGCGGGCAATTCATTCGCATTAGCGACTATATCAGCAATTACGGCTTCGGTGGCCGAGCGGGGCATACCGTCGAACTTGGCCGAAGCTGGAGTCTGCACCAATACAGTTCCATGTTTCTCCTTGATGGCTTTCAATCCAAGGCTTCCATCGGAACCCATGCCTGAAAGAATGATTCCGATACTTTCGTCCTGCCTGTCATCGGCCAGCGAACGGAAGAAAATATCGATGGGTAAACGCAGTCCGCGTGATTCGACCGGATCCAGCAAGTACAGGAATCGGTTTAGTATAAAAAGGCTCTTGTTTGGTGGAATCACATATACACAGTTGGCCTGTATTTTATGCCGGTCGGTAGCCTGAAATACCTTCATTGGAGTAAATCGTTGCAATAATTCGGGCATAATACCCTTACGGACTGGGTCGAGGTGTTGTATAACAACAAACGCCATTCCGTTACCGATGGGCATATTTGTAAAGAATTGTTCCAGAGCTTCGAGGCCTCCTGCTGAAGCACCAATACCCACGATTGGAAAGTCGTCAGTTTCCAAATTGTTTGCCAATTTATTTTTAGGAATCTTTAAAGTTTTGTCCTCAATTATTTTAACAGGGATATTTTTTTTCATTGTGAGGTCTGATTATTATGTTGTATAAAGTTACTGCAATTGATAAGGAACAAGTGAATTAAAATAATAAAAGAATGCTACATAATTCGCTATTGCATTATTTTATTAACAACGATTTCGTATTTTTTCATTTTTCTGATGAGGGCATCGCGCGTAATACCCAACATATCGGCACAGGCTTGCTGATTATTATTGCAATTCTCAAGTGCTTTCCGAATCAGCTTAATTTCATTTATTTTTAGACTGACAATAGCTTCATTTGTTATCGATAGGTCAGATTTTTGTTGTTTAATAGGAAAATCAGAAATGCCAAGCGAACCACCTTTAGCAAGAATAACAGCTCTTTCAACCATATTTCTCAATTCTCTTACATTACCCGGAAATTCATATTTTGAAACTAATTTCAAGGCATCAGCTGAAATATGCATGCCTACTTTATTAAATTTATTTGCATAAAGCTCAATAAAATGAATCATAAGTGGTTTAATGTCCTCAGGTCTCTCTCTAAGTGCAGGAATATGAATATGCAGGGTGTTAAGCCTGTGAAGCAGGTCAAGTCTGAAATTTTTGTTCTCAACCCTTTTATCAATATCGAAGTTTGTAGCTGAAATAATACGGAAATCGGTGCGAATCTGATTCGTATCACCAACACGGGTTATCGTTTTCTCTTCGGTTGCCCGCAATATCTTTGCCTGCAAATTAAAAGGCATGTCTGCGATTTCATCCAGAAATAGTGTTCCTTTATCCGACACTTCGAAGAAACCCATTTTATCATTGATTGCCCCGGTGAATGATCCTTTTTTATGACCAAAGAATTCGCTCTCAAGAAGTGAATCGGTAATGGCACTGCTGTTTACAGCACAGAAAACATGGTCTTTTCGTGTGCTTGAATAATGAATAATTCGGGCAATATTTTCCTTGCCAGTACCACTTTCACCTGTAATGAGCACGTTGGAATCGGGATAATTAGCTGCAACCAAAGCTAAATTATATACTTTGAGAATCTGCGGACTGACACCGATAAACTGACGTTCAATTTTTTCTTCCAGTGTTTTGGAGATTAATGAATTCCTTTCTTCCATATTCCGCAACTTGTGCTGCATCAGCAGGAATTTTTTTGTTCTTTCGATAGTAATCTGAATATCAATATGACGGAATGGTTTTCTAAGGTAATCAAAAGCACCTAGTCGCATCGCTTTGATAACGGTATCCATATCGCCATGTGCCGAAACGATGATTACTTCCATAGTGGGATTTGAAATCTTTACGTCTTTTAAAATATCCAGTCCATTCACACCTGGCAGTCTTACATCAAGTATAAATAGGTCTATTTCATTGGATTGTAGTATTTTACGGGCTTCTGATTCAGTATTTGCTTCGTATGCTTCAAATCCTGAGTTTTGGAAAAACTCGTACAATTCCTCAGTAAACTGTTTTTCGTCGTCGAGAATGAGAATTTCAATTTTATTGTGTTTTGACATGTCTAGTTTTGAATATTAAAGATTAATCGCATGTTTGTACCATGATATTTATTTTTGGCAATTTCGATACTTCCTTTCATTTCTTTGATAATCTGATAAGAAATTGACAGACCTAAGCCGGTTCCTTTGCCAGTGACTTTGGTTGTATAAAACGGCAACATTACATTATTGATGTCTTCTTCATTGATGCCGGTCCCGTTATCGACGATTTCAACAATAAGGTTCTGGTTTTCAATAAATGAATTTATGGCAATTAACATTTTATAATCATCCGGTTGACGGTTTTTCATCTCAAGTACGGCATCTTTGGCGTTCGATAGTAAATTAATTATCACCTGTTCGAATTTTAAAGTGTTTCCAATCAAATTGGGTAGATTTTTTTCCAAACGCAATTCTAAATTGATTAACAGGTTTTTGAACTGCTCTGTCATCAAGGATATTGCATTTCTTATACTGGAATTTATTTCGAAATTTGTCAGAATGTAATCGTCATTACTTCTTGAAAACGCGCGAACATGGTCAATAATATTTCTTATTCTGGTAATATTTTCAAAAATTCTATCAAATTTATTTTCCAGATAATCCCTATTAATTGTATCGGCTTTGGACGATTCATACACAACATTATCCAAAACCAACGACATAATGTTAAGAGGTTGGTTAATTTCATGGGCAATGCCGGCGGCCATTTCTCCAAGACTTGCCATTCGGTCGGCATGGAACTGCTTGGTTTCCGTTATTTTACGTTGAGAAATGTCGCGAATAATGATCATAAATGAAATTGGGATACCATCCTGACCCTGAATAAGTGTTGCACTGGTTTCACCGGCAAATATTGACTGATTTTTTTTTCTCAGGTTCATTTCTACATTCTGAATCAGTCCTTCATTCATTGTTTTATCTACGATTTCTTTGAAAGTATTATGATCATCATCTGGGATAAATCTGAAAATATCTTTCCCCACCATATCATCCCTTTTAACAGCACCAAAAAGCTTTAGCCCGATAAGAGAAATTTCTTTTATGATTCCCGAAATATCGACTAATAAGATGCCATCAGGTGAGGTATTTAGCATAGTCCGGTATTTTTCTTCACTTAATTTGATGGTCTGTTCGGCCAATTTAAGATCGGTTATATCATGCACTACGGTAAAAAGATATATTTTATCCTGAATATAAATATTTTCAGCCGAAAGCATGACGTGTTTAATTTTGCCATTTTTGGCCATCAGATCTGCTTCAACATTGGAAATGCTTCCATGACTATTCTGGTTAATCAAAATAGATTTTCTTGCTTCTTGGGTTAAAATGCCTAATTCTTCGGGTGATTTGCCAATGACTTCATCTTGATTAAATCCGAATAATGCATAAAATGCATCATTGACTTCCATGTATTTACCTGTATTTAAATCAGTTAAACCACAGGCGGAAGGATTCAGGTAAAAAACCTTTGAAAATTTTTCCTCTGATAATTTTATTTGTGATATATCCTTGGTTACTACGAAAATGGCAGCTTTGCTATCCCAAACGCCATGAATAATGCGTGTTTCAACAGGAATTTGAACACCAGATTTTGTTACAAGAGGTATAGGACAATGCACAGATTTACCGGAAAGCATTTCATTCATAATACGGCTTACTTCATCCTGATATTCAGCCGGGTGAAGGGAAAGCACAGTTTTGGACTTAAGTTCTTCTTCAGAATAACCTAAGCGAACTGAAACTGTATCATTGGCATGAATGATACTTCCATTTTCGTTGGAAACAAAAAGAAAATCATCGATGGTATTGAAATAGGTCTCATAATTTTGACGGGTTTGTTCGAGCAGATCTTTGGCCAGTTTACGTTCTGTAATATTACGGCTAATTCCTAAAATACCTATCGTGCTTCCATCACTTGCCAGATAGGGTGTTTTTAAGGTTTCAAGAAGTGCCTGACTGCCATCAGGATAGGTAACCCATTCTTCATTCCTGCGGGAAGCTTTTTGCTTAAGCATTTCATTATCTTGAAATCTAAAAAAATCGCCAATATCTTCACCGAAAAGTTCATAATCTGTCGAGCCAATAATTTCCTCTTTCGACTTTCCTGTATACTTTGCAAAACTTGGATTACAGTTCAGATAGATTCCATCAATATTTTTCAAAAAAATCAAATCAGGAATTGTATCAAGCAAGGAGGTAATTAATCCTTCTTGTTGGACTCGAGTTTGTTCAGTTTGTCGGCTTTTAGTAACATCCTGCACAGTACCAATGTTACGGATAGGATTACCCTTTCTATCAAAGTTTATTTTCCATTCCGCATGAATATAATGAACAGAACCATCTTTATGGATTACGCGGTAATCAAGTGGAGGAATAATATTGCCACCTCCAAAATAACTATTCAAATTACCTTTAAAAAGTTTGGCATCATCTGGATGAAGTACTTTAAGGATTGATTCAGACGTTCTGGAGCAGGTTTCAGGGTCAAGATCGAAAATGTGGAACGCTTCTTTCGACCAAGCAAGAGCCTTGCCATTCAAATCCCACTCCCAACTGCCGATGCTTGCAATTCGCTGAGCCTCTTCAAGATTTGCTTCGCCGGTCTTCAGTTTGTGCTCTGCAATTTTTCGTTCGGTAATATCAATAAGAACAATTAAACACTGTTTTTCAGGGTAATGAACAAGGCCTTCGATATATACATATTTTGGCGGAAGGGTTTCATTTTCAAGTAAAACTTCGCAGGTAACTTTTTCATTGATCTGATATGCTTTTTCGAAAAATTCGTTGAATAATTGCAATGAATTCTTTGAGATATATGCGTCAAAATTTTTGTGTTTTAAACGATTATGTTTTTTATTCAGGCCAAGCATCTGGGATCCTGACCTATTAAATTCCAGTATTCTTTTATTTTCAGTTAGTGTAAAATAGCCAGATGGCGCAAAATCATACAGATCGAAGAACTTTTTTGAAGAAGCCTTAGTCTGTTTATTGGCCAAAATGAGTTCATTATTTTGCCTTTCAAGCACAAATTGATACGCTCTTAATGATTGTTCATGCTCATAACGCTGGGTAATATTCTGATCTACACCGCGATAACCTTTAAAATTTCCATCTTCATCGAAAATAGGGACACCATTGGTAAGTAAACATATTTTTTTGCCATCCTTGCTAACATTCCAATTCTCAAGGTTTTTGATCGGTGCTTTATTTTCAATAATAGCAGAAAAAAATGCACCAATCCTTTTCCTTTCTTCAGGAGCCATGAAGTCGAATGGAGTTTTTCCAATAATTTCTTCTTGTGAGTAGCCTAAGTGGACGTTTGAGTTTTGTGAACTATAGGTATATTTTCCATTTATATCAACCTCCCATACCCAGTCGGCCATGCTGAATATAACATCATTAAGTCGGCTTTCACTAATGATATATGCTTCATTGACCTTTGCAAGTTTGTCAGCAGTTTGCCTAAGCTGTTCTGCCTTCTCTTTTATAATTTGCTTTTGCCTGAAAAGATCCAGAAATACAAGAATTTTACTTCGGACAATAGTTGTACTAATCGGTTTAATGATATAATCAACCGCTCCTGAGGCATATCCTTCTGATATTTCCTTTTCATTCAGACCACTGGCAGTAATAATAATAACCGGAACTTTCTCTTCAATTCTGTATTCATTCAGCTTTATTGCAAGATTAAAGCCATTCATGCCAGGCATGCGCATATCAATAATAGCCAACGCCAAATCAAGCCCTTTTATCTTCTCAAGCGCTTCAGGGCCCGACATCGCTTGTATTAAATTGACATTAAAATTGGTTACGATTTTTTGAAGTAACACAAGATTAACCTCCTGATCATCAACAACAAGGATGTTGGGTAAACTTCTCATGACTGTTTAACTGTTTTGATTTTGTTTTCCAATTGACTAATTTTAAACACAGTATTTGTAGTTTAAAACATAGTAAAAAGAACTATTTCTGGAAAAAGTAATTTTCTACAATTACAGAATACACAAAAGAGCCAATTCTACGCAAAGTTATCAATTGCAAACTCTATTTTTCGCATCAATAATACGAAATTTCTTTGGAATCATCTAAATATTTGAAGCAATGATCAAATGAAAACAAACATTGATGCTATTAAAGCACTTATTTCAAGCGCGTAATACAGCAAAAAGACGGAGAAGCCCGCAGCAATTGCCTTAATACCTGTGTGCAATACCTTGCAAGGGAGATGGGTTTTTACGGCATGGTGGGAGCTTACCAGATATAAGCCAACCACTTTTTTTTCTTCTCAGTACAAGCTTCTATAGGGTCACAATGCTCTACACACTTTGCTATCTTGAATACAATTACTGGATTATACAATCTCTATTTCAAAATATCAAATGGTAATCTAAAAACCTCTTTTGTGTAAACACCGATCCAATTAAGTCCCAAAACAGAAATAGTATTGAATGGTTGCAAAAACATTCAAAATGATTTTTCAACTGTCAACTTTTTTAATTTATCATCAGCAACTATAGTCCTTTGTAATTTTTCAATAAATGATACTTGACTTCTAAAAATCGAAAAGATTCGAAAGAAATCCTCTTTTTTGATTATGATGGCTCCTGTAATCGGAATTATTACCAGAATGCTCATCATCGCGGTTATGGTGATCATTGTGACCATAATGCTCATGATCATTCGAACACCGCTGACCATACGAATTTGAACGCTCGATTATTTTCTCGAGTTCGCCTCTGTCTAGCCATACTCCCCTGCAGTTGGGGCAAAAGTCTATTTCTACTCCTTGATTATCTGACATTATCAGATTGGTGTTACATTTTGGACAAATCATAATTTTTTTTATTAAGTTATTTCACTTTGAACCGCTCCAAACGGCATTTATTAATCCCTGTATTCCGTTTTCGCCTACATAACCAATGAGTTTTATTATGACAGGAAACAAAACGATAATAATAGCAACTACCACAACAATAATTACAGTTGCCGCAACCATCACCAGAACTTTTAGTTTAGGGTTAAGCGTAAGTTTGTTTA
>CANNKD010000113.1 GCA_947505205.1 Bacteroidota bacterium
GGGTGCCATCATCATGGATGGTGCTGTTATTCAATGCAATTCGATCGTTGCCGCCGGTGCATTGATCGCTAAAGATACCATCGTTGAATCGGGAAGTGTGTATGCCGGTGTTCCCGCCAAAAAGATAAAATCGATTGATAAAGCACTGCTCGAAGGTGAAGTACATCGCATTGCCGCTTCTTACACGATGTATGCAAGCTGGCATGATGATAGGATTGTGCCCTTACAATCAGAATAATTTCGATGTTGAATTTATTCCTCAGTGCTCAACTTCGTCTAGAAACTAAGCTGAGAGAAGCTATTCTTTAGGTGATATAAATCCAATTTTTATACGATTCTTTTGTTCTGATTCTTGTTGTTTCGCTTTCTCAAGCTGGTTAAGATATTCAAAGATGAGTTCTATTTTTTTATCATGTTCAATATCATTTCTTTCTAATTCGACCAGTTTATACAAGATGTCTTTTTGAGTTAGCATGTGCCTACGCATTTTGCTAAACAAACGAATGATTTGGATATTGACTTTGATTGCTCTTTCGCTACTTAAAACTGTTGATAATTGAGCGACTCCGTCTTCGGTAAATGCAAAAGGTGCGTAACGAAGTCCCATTTTATCTTCATTGGAGGTGACAAATTGGCTCCTCCATTCCTTTAATTCATGTTCGGACAATGCAAACATAAAATCTTCCGGAAAGCGTATGATATTTCTTTTTACTTGTCTTTTCAGATATTTGGTTTCAACACCATAAAGTTCGGCCAAATCCCTATCAATCATCACTTTTACGTTTCTGATAACATATATCTTGCTCATTACTACATCATCAGGAATGGCGATATTATGAATTGATTCGCTCATATTTTATTGTTTTTCAGCTACTATTCTGACATGAGCGTTTGTAATGCACTTGTCATTTTGCAAAAGGATCTTATTCCACAACTACTTTTTCATCGGCAATTACTTTGTCATTTTGCACCAACTGCATCAGATATATGCCACTGCTGATATGATTCAGATTTACCTCTGTCAGATTCCCGGAAACAGCTTCCTGCAATACGATTTTGCCTTCGATACTACGAAGAATTAATGCGGCCTGATTTCCGGTAATATTTGTTTCGACAATCAGTTTGCCTGAAGTTGGGTTTGGATAAAGTCTGAGCTTGGCAGGTTCGACTGAAGTTTGAACAGTGGTACTCGTTTCTTCGGGACAAGTGATCTGTACAAAAGTAAGCTGGCCATCATTGTTTAAAGTTCCGCGCCAACACAAGCCATTGGGCGATTTCATAATGATACCGCTCTGAATATCATCGAGATAGATATCACCCTGGTGAAAAACAAAATCTTTCCCCTGAGCGGTATTGAAATACAGATGATCCTGATTTTTGGCTTCGATAGAATGTGCATTAGTAAAAATAAGACGTGAGAAATATCCTTCACCTGTTGTCTCTAATTTAAGGGATGCATCTTCATTATCGTCAGCTTTTATATGGAGTTTGGCAGTTGGCTCGGTAACATTGCCAATACCTACTGACCCTGTACGGTCATAATAAGCGTTTATAGGTGATTCACTAACAAACAGGGTTGGATTTATACTACTAAAACCTATCATCAAACTACGTGGATATGGGTTTATCAAGTATAAATCAGTACCATAGTCACCTCCCGACCCAAGGACCATTGCCCTATCGAATGTGGCTTTTACCATACTGCCTATACTCACAGCTTGGGTTTGGGTTGCAAAAGAATAAAAACCAATAGCCGTAGTGTATTGGTATGTTGCTTGGGCACC
Source organism: Bacteroidota bacterium (assembly GCA_947505205.1). Taxonomy (GTDB): domain Bacteria; phylum Bacteroidota; class Bacteroidia; order Bacteroidales; family F082; genus CAJBPB01. The sequence goes on from CANNKD010000113.1 coordinate 1,785, forward strand.
AAAGCCTGAAGCAAAAGCAGAATTGCCAGAAGCAACGGTATTTGTTCCAATCGCACTTGCACTGGTTCCTGTGGTAGTAGTTCCTACACATTGCACACATTGACTATATAAATGGCCAAATGCGATGCTAAATAAAATTGTAATAAATAGATTTTTCATGATGATTGGTATTTATATTTGATCAAAAGTAAAAATATATTCTCATATAAATACTTGATAATGAAGATTTAGATTGATTACAAATAAATGGGTCAATTGTAGGGTTTATCAAATTTATCTCAATATCATTTCGTTAAGGATTAGAATCTGAAATGTTTTTACCGCAAACCTGCCAGGCGGCTGACAGGGTTCGCTAAGGAGGCGCAAAGTGTCGCAGAGTCAAGAATTGTTAAACATCTTTGCGGAACCCTGTCTGCCCGCCAGGCAGGTCTGCGTATAACTTAGCGGTTCCCTGTCTGCCGCCTGGCAGGTCTGCGGTTAAATTTTCAATGATTTCTGTCAACTAAACGACATTGATATACGAAACAATTATTCCTCAGATAAACTAACCCTTTCCGAAACTTGAAGGAAATAGCGAATGTATTGCGTATGCGCTGCCCGAAAGCTCCGGCTGCATTGGCCAAAATATCAATAAAAAAAGCCGTTTCACATGATGTAAAACGGCTTTTTCAAAAGAAGGTTTAATTAATCTATTTCAATTTCAACTTGGTTTTAACGGCAGGTGTTACATTATCTGCGTTTGCGCCAATATGCAACAAAACACCTGTTGCCGCGTCGAGGATAAAGGTATAGCTTTGTTCCTTTCCAACATCATCAATTGCTTTTTTCACTTTATCGATAACAGGTGTCAGTAATTCGGTACGTTTGTCACTGAATTCCTGATCTGCACTCTGTTGAAATTCCTGAATACGGGCTTGTAAATCCTGAATTTCTTTTTCTTTCGACTGTTTGATCAGATTTGACATAGTAGCCATATTATTCTGATAATCAGTAATTTTCTTTTGATATTCGGCACCCATTACTTTCAATTCGTTTTCGAGCTGTTGCTGAAATTTCATCAGGTTCACTTCAACACTGTCACGTTCAGGCATCAAACCCATGATTTCGTTTGAGTCGATATACCCGATTTTAAGTGATTGCGCACTTGCAGCTCCTCCAAATACGAGCAATGCAATAAATAGGAATGCTTTGGTTAAGATTTTCATTTTCTGTTTGATAGATGTTAGTACAATTATTTAGTTCGCAAATTTAAAAATTATTTCAATTCTATTACAATTATTAAGCCAATTTCTGGAAGTTAACATGCTTTAACGTTTCCGATCTTCTTTTCGAACAGTTTGCATAACAGTTCCAATCTGATCCAACACATCGTCACTCAGGTCATTTTTCGGACTGGCATACAACATACTCGCTCCGGAAGCTTTATCAAAAATAAAGGCATAATTACGGGTCTCGGCTATTTCCTGAATGGCATTGTAAATCTTTTCCTGAATAGGTTGAACCAGTTCGGTGCGTTTAACATACAAATCTCCTTCCGGTCCGAAATACTTAATTTGCAGATCTTTAGCTTCTTTTTCCTTTTTAAGAATTTCATCCTGACGTTTCTTTTTCAGATCTTCAGGAAGCAAAACGGATTCGGATTGATAATCGCGATACATGGTTTCAACTTTACCGAACATTTCCTTTATTTCGATCTCCCATTTAGTTGACAGCGCATTCAGCTCTTCCTGGGCATCGTTATATTCCGGGATATTTTTCAGGAGATACTCACTGTCAACATAACCGAATTTTTGATTTTGTTGCGCGCTTAGTTGTGTGGATAAGAAAACCAACACGACAATGACGATAATTTTTTGTAATGATTTCATATACATTATTCTTTAATTTATCAAAATGCCTCAGAAAGTGTGCCAAACTTTCACTAATCGATGGATTGATTAATGGAGAAGTGAAACTGGCTTCCATTTGCATTCGGAATACCGGGAACCTCATCAAATCCATACCCCCAATCAAGACCTAACAAGCCGAACATTGGCAAAAACACGCGAACACCTGCACCTGCTGATCTATAGACCTCAAACGGGTTAAAAGTATCGAATCCCAACCATGAATTTCCTGCTTCAATAAATGTAAGCGCATATATGGTTGCACTCGGATTGAGTGATAATGGATAACGTAACTCAAGCGTATATTTGCTATACACATTACCACCGATGTTTTTGTTTTTATAATATAATGGAGTGATGGATTCATTGATATAACCGCGCATACCAATAATTTCACGACCGTCGAGATTGTTATAACCCGATAATCCATCGCCACCTAAATAGAATCGCTGGAATGGTGTAACACCGATATCAGGATTGTAAAAGCCTAAGAATCCGAATTTTACTCGTGTTGCCAGCACCAATTTCGGGGCTGTTTCTATATACCACGAGGTACTTAATTTCCATTTATGATACTCAACCCATTTATATTTGTCATCCTCACTCATGGTTGTATAATCTTTACTGCTAAACAATGAATAAGGAGGAGTTAGCTCAAGCGAAAGAGAAAAATCAGATCCTGATTTCGGGAAAATTGGCTGACTGATAGAACTGCGGCCAAAATTGATATTGTAACTAAATACATTAAAAAATCCTGTTCCTGAGCCAACATAAAAAATCTGAGAATAATTCGTTAAATCATACCGCATCAGGTTTACGCCTTGATAGAGTGTAAAAAAGTCATCTGGCCATTTTAATCGTTTACCAAACCCAACCGTAAGTCCATTGGTGACAAACAAAGAGTAGTTTGCGTCATACTTTGGCAAGGCATTCGAATACATCGAGTGGAAATACGAAACCGTCAAAGAAGTAGGTTTTTTACCTCCAAGCCATGGCTCTGTGAACGAAGCACTGTAACTGAGGTATCCTTTTCCATAGGTTTGGAATCGTAACGAAAGCTTTTGTCCATCGCCTGATGGAACCGGACGCCAGGCTTCTTTATGGAATACGTTTCTGAGCGAAAAATTATTAAACGACAGACCTAATGTTCCAATAATACGACCATATCCCCAGCCGCCGGATAATTCAATTTGATCGGCCGATGTTTCTTCAACACCATAAATGATATCAACCGTTCCATCTGCTTGATTTGGCTGAACATCGGGTGTAATATTTTCGGCATTGAAATAGCGTAGATTCGCCAATTCGCGTGTAGTACGAATGATGTCGGAACGACTGAAAAGTTGTCCGGGGCGTGTTCTTAATTCACGGATGACAACATGGTCATTGGTTTTGGTATTTCCTTTGATCGACACATTTGCAATACGCGCCTGTTTGCCTTCACGGATACGAATTTCGAGATCAATTGAATCATTTTCAATGAGCACTTCAACAGGATCTGCATTGAAAAACAGATAGCCATCGTCCATATACAACGAGCTAACATCGTATCCATTAGGATTATAAGTCAGATTTGTAGTAAGCAATTCCTTATTGTAAACATCGCCAGGCGCGATACCTAATATTGAAGAGAGCACTTTACTTTCATATTTTGTATTTCCAACCCAGTCAACTTTCCTGAAATAATAACGGTTTCCTTCGAATACTTTTATTTGAATTCCAATGTTTTTTGCATCAACGTCGTATATCGAATCGCCAAGAATCATTGCATCACGGTAGCCTTTCTCGTTGTATTTGGCAACTATTTTTTCCAAATCATCTTTATATTTAGCTTCAATATATTTGGATGATTTAAAAATTCTGGGTCTGATGTCTTCGAGTAGATACTTTTCAATTCCTTGTAAAGCACGCCACGGACGCAAAGTAACAAGATCTGCTGCTGTATTAACCACAAGCGGTCCCAACGGATTAAGCGGATTAAAAGTTCCACGTTGTTTGGTATCTTTCAACGCTCCGCGAATCTGATCATCGGTGAGGGCATTATTTCCGGCAATATCAATATTCTGAATATGAACTTTAGAATTTTTATCAACATCAATCACCAAATCAACATAGTTTTCACGTTGAGGATCAGGTGTTTGTGTTATTTTTATTTGAGCATTCAGATATCCTTTCTCGGCATAATGATCCTCAATTATTTTCTTGGTTTTGATAAAAAGGTGATCTGTTGCAACATCACCCCGTGTGAGATTAATTTTTGACCGGATATCATCGGCTTCTGATTTTCGCAAGCCATTAAAGGTAAATTTTGAAACACGTGGCCTTTCTTTGAGATTCAATTGCAAGAAAATTAGATCGCCCTGAATGCTTGTGGCCGAAATACCAACATGTTCAAACAAGCCCTGATCCCATAACTTACGCACAGCATCCGTAATTTTATCACCCGGCACTTTGATTTTATCTCCAACATTTAATCCGGAAAGCATTACCAATACATTCTGATCCAAATACTTAATGCCTTCAACTGTTATTCCGCCAATTTCATATTCTTTCTGTTTTGCATAATCAAATGGTGACAAGTCGGAACCAATACTCACCTGAGCAGATATTTCGATATTCGAAAATATGGTAAGACTAATGATTGCAATCCACGATAAGAAATACCGCTTAAACAAATGTTCTATCCTCATGCTAAAGTTCTACTTATTAATTTGTTCGCTTGTTTTTCCAAATCTTCTTTCGCGACATTGATAATCTAAAATTGCCTCATAGAGGTCTTCTTTCCTGAAATCGGGCCATAGTTTTGGTGTAAAATACAGCTCGGTATATGCCATCTGCCAAAGCATAAAATTGCTGATTCGTGATTCTCCACTCGTTCGGATCATCAATTCAGGATCAGGCATTTCGCTCGTACACAGATATTTTTCAATCACTTTCTCATTAATTTCTTTAGGGTCAAGGTTCCCGAGCTTTACTTCTTCGGCTATAGTTTGTACTGCTTTTACAATTTCCCAACGACTCGAATAGCTTAATGCCAAAGTGAGAACCATGCGATTATTCTTTTTGGTGTCTTCTATTGCCTTCTGCAAATAATTGCGGTTTATCATGGGTAAACTATCCAAATCACCAATTGCATTTAAACGTATATTATTGGTATTAAGCGTTTTGACTTCATTATTAATAGTTTTCAACAACAAACGCATCAAGGCATCGACCTCTCTTTTCGGGCGACTCCAATTTTCTGTCGAAAACGCATATAGCGTTAGAAATTTTACACCTAATTCTGCAGCAGACTCAGCCGATTCGCGTACTGCGGTTATGGCATTCTGGTGTCCAAAAATACGATTCATACCCTGACCCTTTGCCCAACGGCCATTTCCATCCATAATGATAGCAATATGGTTTGGAATTTTATCAAGGTTTATTTTATCTTTGGCACTCATCTATTTGACTAAAAATCAGTTAATATTTGTCATTTTTATTGAAACTGCTGCAAGCTCCTGTGTTTGAAAGATCAAATTTATAAACGATTGACAATCCGGTAAAGTTATACCAATCATTTTGATAGGTATTAGGTGCGCTCACTGAACCTTCGAGATCATCCATTGTTGATTTATGCATCCGCCATTCGAATGTTAATCCGAGATTTTTGGTAACACTGTATTTAACACCAACTCCAAAAGGAAAACTGAGTGGCACACTTTTGTCCGACTCTCCATTTACCTGGTAAAACATTGTTGAAATACCTCCAAAAATAAATGGGGTAACATAACTTTTTGTGCTACCGGTAAAATAATCAAAAAAGTTAAATTCGGCAACAGCGCTGACATCTGTCAAACGAGATAAAGAATCTGAAGTTGTAGTAGTTACAGATGTTCTGAAAGCCCACCTCGAGCCGGAATAATAACGTCCAACAAATCCAAAAGCAGGTTTAATATCTTTAAAATGTGCTGATGGATTTACATCGGTGATAAAATAAGAACCTCCGCCAAAGAGACCAAATTCAAGCGATTGTGCCTTTGAACAAACAGCTAAACTCAGCATCGTAATAACCAATAACAGTCTTTTATTCATTTTTCCTTGCGTTCCCAGTTTGTCTATCCCTATAATTTCATTTAATTCAGGTTCAATTTTAAATAGCAATATTCAATTGGAATTCTGTGCAAAATTAGGCTTTTTTTCGAGATTTGAGTCATTTCTAATTTCTGATATCAAGTCCCCAAAGCAATTTTTCCCGAATTGTTGAAAAGAAATCCTTGCCATCCATGATAACCAATTTCACACCAAAATCTGCTTTTTTTATAACAATATCAAACGATTCATCAATCACCTCAGAACGTGAATCCATACTTATCGTGTATTTTGTATGCCTGCCAACCACCTTCAGCCTTATAATACTTTTGTCGGGGATAACGATAGGTCGCACACTTAAATTGTGTGTGGCAATCGGCGTTATCACGAAATTTTCCGTCGTAGGAATTAATATCGGACCTCCGGCACTCAACGAATAAGCCGTAGAACCAGTTGGTGTAGCGATTATCAATCCATCTGCCCAGTAAGCATTCACAAACTCGTCATCAACATAAACATTGATTACAATCAAACTTGTTGTTTCTTTTCGGAAAACCGTCAACTCATTTAACGCATAATTTAAATCAGAAAAAAGTCCATGAGGCGAATCAAGCTGAAGCAAGGTTCTGTGTTCCAGATGATAACGTCCGTCAATTATATTTTTAACAGCCTGTGAAATTTCTTGTTTTGAAACGCTTGACAGGAAACCCAATCGTCCCATATTGATTCCTAAAATGGGTATTTCTGTTTCCTGAACAATGGGTAAAACATCCAACAAAGTTCCATCGCCTCCAATAGAAAATAGCATATCGATATCCTGACCAATATCATGATGACCACTAAAAAAGCCAATATCATCCGGCAATACAACTTCAGCTTTAATCATCTCATAATAAGGAATATATAACACCAACTTCACATGATTTTGGGTCAACGTTTCAATCATATTCCTTAAGAACGGAATTCTTTGTTTGTCGAAGTTTTTTCCAAATAGAGCTATCTTCATGGCATCATTTTAGGCAAAGAGTGCAAGGTTACGAATTAATACATTTAGCCTCATGATTTTAACAAAATTTAGGCTTAAAAAGGATGTAACTATTCAGCCCCTGAATAATTAAATCCAAAATTATAAATGCCACAGATTCACAGATTTAGTAAAATATTTCAACCCAACAAGTCGGGTTGAAATATTATTAATCAGTGAAATTGTTGTATTTTATAGGAAGAGACAATAGTTAATAATCATTGAACAATTTTCATTCGCACCATTATCAATAAATAATTATGCGAATAATCTGTAGGGTTAGATGGAGTGAATAGTTACCAAAATGTGTTAATCTGATTTTAATCAAGTTATTGAATTACAATGATTTGTCAATTAAATAGGAGCCATAAAATGCATAAAAAAACCACCCATTTTATTTTGGTTAACAGAATACTCAATCCGCCAAACAACATCGTAATATGTAACCAGATCGAGTCCAATGCCCAAACCATAAACGAATTCATTCTGAAGTCGCGTTGTAGCTCCTTTGTAGTCGTTGTTTACGAATCCTGCATCAAAGAGTAAATTCGCATACAAAGCATAGTGAATTTTATTGAATCTTTCTGTCTTAATCAGTGGCAAAGTACCGTTTTTTGGCTTCAGGATACAGAACTTCAAATTATTCTTTAACAAACCAAAATCCTGACCATCAATCACATACAATTCATACGAACGTACAAAATCATTTCCATAACCTAATCCGTGCAATAAAAAATAGGGTTGATAACCTGCACTTGAAAATTTAGAAGTAAGGCTGGAAGCCCAATAGAAACGATTAAAAATGGGTTTATAAAAATCGAACGTGGTTTTAACGAAAAAGAAATCAGGTGAGGTTTCAAAATATCCCAATCCACGTTTTGTGAATTCTGCATCAAAATAATAACCGTCTAAAGGATAAGGCTTGCTATCGCGGTAATCGTGCTTGAAAATATAAGTCAAAGTGAACATTTCCGATTTCGTAGTTGGATTAAAATCAGGGTTTAACACCAAAACTGAATCGGCAAAAAGATAATCTTCATAAGAAAAAACTAGATTATGTAAGTCATGAATACCAGGCCGGAAAGTAAACATAAATTTTACGAAAAACTCTTTAACTGCATATCCTTCTTCGTTTTTATAATAAAGCTGTTGATCAAAAACAGTCGCATACGGTATCTCTCTGCTTCGCGATTTTCCAATTTGAAAACCTATGCCTAAATTTTGTCGTTTAGTGATATAAGGCATTTCATAGGATATATTGTAATTCTGATTGTATCCAGCGCGTAACAACAGTTTAAGTTTCTCGTTTCTTCCACGGAAATTATTATGAGTAATATAAATTCCATAATTCACTTTAGAAAAATCCTTTGTTTGCCACCAGATATTAAAATTACGATCGGCCAATTCAAAAATTGGAAGTGGCCAGATATACCAACGCTCCACAACTTTTATCGTAACATCTTGTATGATAGGGTTATCAATATTCCTCATTACTTCCATATCCACAAAATTGAACAAAGATCGATTCAATAAATTCTGGCGACTAAGCTTTAAAAGAAGAACGAATTGTTGGTTTGACATTGAATCACCGCTTGCAAATTCCAGTTCGCGGAAAATAATTCTGTCAACGGTAACTTTGTTGCCTTCAAGCATAATATTCCCCACAACAATTGGGTAATCTGGAACGGATACATCAATTGAATCTAGTTTAAGATACTGATATGTTGCACTTTGCGAAAAGGTTAACAACGAAATCAAAAAAAATAAGACGAGCAAACTAAAACGCATCATATATTCAAATAATTCATCAGCAACTCAAATCGTTGTCGGAGGTCGTCCTGGTTATCAATTTCAGAAAATGAATGTAAGATATTGTAATTGAATCGATTAAATGTTTGGATGATAGACGAAATATCTACTTTGTTCACCTTAAATGTGACTTCCATCCGTGCTGAATCGGTTTCTGAATGAATAAATAAACTTAAAATTTTGGCATCATTCGATTCTACAATTCGGGCTATTTCAGAAAGTGAATAATCGACGGAACTCATTTCGAGCACAATTACACCTCCGGGTTCTGTCACAGATAATGATTCGGCAAAATGATCCAAAACACTTTGCAA
>CANNKD010000114.1 GCA_947505205.1 Bacteroidota bacterium
TAAATCTTTTGAAACCCTTACAATTCCTATTGTATTTAAAGAAAAAAAATGGACTTTGCGGTTTTCAAAACCAAAAGTGCAATTTGCATATTTTGAACGCAAAGTGTTTATTATTTTGTTAAGTGGTTTCATTATCAGTTTATTGTTGTTTTTTTTATCGCTGTCATTAATAAATGCTCAGTATAAGGCACAGCAACTAAAGGAAAGCGAAATCAAATTAAGGGAACTTAATGCCACCAAGGACAAATTTTTCTCGATTATTGGCCACGACCTCAAAAGCCCTTTTAGCTCCATTGTAGGTTTTAGCAATCTTCTTGTGGAACAGATTAAAAATAAAAACATTGAAGGAATTGACGAGTATGCCAATATCGTCTTAAAATCGTCCAAAAGGGCGATGGATTTATTGCTGAACCTGATGGAATGGTCGAACTCGCAAACCGGAAGGATGGAATTAAATCCGGAGTATTTTGATTTGGTGTCTAATATCAATAAAATAATTCTATTTTATGATGACATTGCAGGGCAAAAATCAATCACCATCAAAAATATTTTACCCCAGAAGGTATCTGTCTTTGCTGATAAGGAAATGATAAATACAGTATTTAGAAACCTGATTTCCAATGCTATAAAATTCACGATGCCAGGCGGCAAGATCGTTATTTCATCAGCTGAAAAACAAAATGAGATCATCTTTTCGGTAAGCGATAACGGTGTGGGCATGTCGGAAAGCAGCATTGAGAAATTATTCCGGATCGACCAAAGTTACTCAACTACTGGTACTAATAATGAGAAAGGAACCGGTCTAGGTTTAATCCTCTGTAAAGAGTTTATAGAAAAACACAAGGGTAAAATTTGGGTCGAGAGTGTGAAAAAGAAAGGTTCAATATTTTATTTCGCCTTGCCTTACAATGCCGAACATCAAGAAAAAAATGTTATTGAAAATGCTGTTTTGGCAGCCACCGAAAATCATGATAATTCCAAAGTTTTGGGGCTAAAAATACTCATTGCCGAAGACGATGAAATATCAGAAATGCTTATTACTATTGCTGCCGATAAGTTTAGCAAAGAAATTTTAAAAGCAAGAAACGGTTTTGAGGCTGTTGAAGTTTGTCGCAATAATCCTGACATTGATTTGGTTCTGATGGATATTAAAATGCCAGTTATGGACGGTCATGAAGCTACTAGACAAATTCGACTATTCAACAAAGACGTGATCATTATTGCCCAAACAGCTTATACACTATTTGGTGACAGCGAAAAGGCAATTAAAGCGGGCTGCAATGATTATATTGCAAAACCCATCAATAATTTTGATTTGATGGAAATGATTCAGAAATATTTTAAAATCAAAGCTATATCTTAATCTCCGGAATAATACATCTCATTTAACACTAACTCCATATTGCATAAACAAATAAAAGTGCCCGCATCACCTACTGGAAAATTAAAAAACCAGCTTCCATCAGCATCTTCGAAATTCGAATGGAAAGCCTTGCTTATACTGATAACCAGCCTTTTACTAACAGCTGCAACTATATGGAATACGCATCGGAATGCAGAAGTCATGGCAAACAAAGAATTTTACGAGGTATGTAACGAAATCGCAATTAAAATCGACACACGGCTTCATGCCCATGCCTTGCTTTTGCGAAGCGGTTCAGCATTTTTTGATGGTTCCGATACAATTACCCGTACCGAATGGAAAGATTTTGTCGAAAATTTGATAATTGAGAAGAACGTACCCGGCATACTAGGCGTAGGTTTTGCAACGATTATTCCCAAAAATCAACTACAACAGCATATTCAGCGCATCAGACATGAAGGATTTCCCGACTTTAGCATAAAACCAGCGGGCCAAAGAGAAATTTACACCTCCATCCTTTATCTCGAACCATTTACGGGCCGCAATCTCCGTGCTTTTGGTTACGATATGTTTTCGGAACCTGTCAGGCGCCATGCAATGGAGCAGTCGCGCGATAACGATGTGGCCATGCTTTCCGGAAAAGTACTTTTAGTGCAGGAAACCGATGAGGATGTTCAGCCTGGCAATTTGATGTACGTTCCGGTGTACAGGAAAGGGATGCCGGCCTACACTGTTGAGCAACGCCGCGCCGCCATCGTTGGCTGGGTTTACAGCCCTTACCGTATGAACGATTTAATGCAGGAGATTTTGGGAAGATGGGATAGGTTCAACGACCTAAGAATTCGATTGCAGATTTACGACGACAGCGTTTCTGCCACTTCATTGCTGTACGACAGCCAATCAAACGATTCGCAAATAAACAATCATCCCACCTCTCAAACAATTACTCTGCCGGTTGATTTTAACGGCACGAAATGGACCTTGTGTTTTTCGCGCCACGAAGAACACCTTTTATTTTTCAACAACAATGATATTATCGTTTTCATTGTTGGCATCCTCATTAGTTTCCTTTTGTTTGGTTTGTTTTTATCTTTAATCAAAACCGAAAAAAGGGCTATCCAAATTGCCGAAAAATTAACTTCCGAACTCCGTGAAAGCGAAGCCCGGTTTAAAAACATGTTTAAATATCATAATGCAATTATGCTGCTGATAGAAGTTGATTCGGGACAAATAATTGATGCAAATCAAGCTGCAGCAGACTTTTATGGCTATTCTGTTTCAAAATTAGTTACACTGACAATTAATGACCTTAATATCCTTGACACTGAAGAAACTAAAGAAATTCGGAAACAAATTGCAAATAATGAAAAACTTCATTTTAACTTCACACACAAGTTAGCAAATGGCGAATTGCGCACAGTTGAAACACATTCATCCCAAATTAGCTTTGAAAGCAAGAATGCTATATTCGCAATTATGCACGACATCACTGATCGCAAACGTGCTGAAGATGAGTTGCGTATAAAAGAAGAACGTTACCGTTTGCTGGCACAAAATACCAGAGATGTAGTCTATACCATGAATCTTGACGGGACAATTACTTTTGTCAGTCCAGCTGTAGAGCTTTTGCGTGGCCTCACAGTGGAGGAAGCTATGAATCAGCCGCTCGACAAGATACTCACACCAGACTCTCAAGCCATAAGCATAGGCTATGTGCAGAAACTATATGCTGCTTTTGTGTCTGGCCTGCCTCTGCCTGACTTTCATGGAGAACTTGAGTATTACCGTAAAGACGGGTCAACATTGATGACCGAATCTTTTTGTTATCCGGTACTGGAGAATGATGGAAGTTCAGTGTCTATGATTGGTGTAACCCGTGATATAACCGAACGAAAAAAAGCGGAGCAGGAAATCAAACTCAAAAATGAAGAACTCCACGAAATCAACGCTACCAAAGACAAATTCTTCAACATCATCGCCCACGACCTAAAAAACCCTTTCAATACTATTATGGGTTTTAGCGAAATTCTGGTTGAGCAGGTCAAAGAAAAAGACTACGACGGCATTGATAAATATGCCGGTTTCATTCTTCAATCCTCCAGACATGCCTTAGTTTTGTTGATGAATCTGATGGATTGGGCGCGTTCGCAAACCGGCAGGATGGAATTTATTCCAGAACATTTTGAGATGGTAGAACTGATTAATGAAGTAAAACAATTATCAGACGATACTGCCAGGCAAAAAACAATCACCATCAGCAGAGATATTCCACATAATGCCATCGTCTTTGCTGATAAGGCCATGATAAGCACGGTTTTGAGAAACCTGGTTTCGAATGCAATCAAGTTTACTAAGCTAGGTGGTGAGATTAATATTTCAGCTAAAGAAACACCAGACGAGCTAATCATTTCGGTTGCTGACAACGGTGTCGGAATTTCAAAAGACAGAATCGAAAAAATATTCCGCCTCGACAAAAGTTATTCAACTTCGGGCACCAATAATGAAAAAGGAACCGGTCTGGGTTTAATCATTTGTAAAGAGTTTGTTGAAAAACATGGTGGTAAAATTTGGATTGAAAGCGAAGAAGACGAGGGAAGCAGGTTTAGTTTCACAATACCTGACCGAGTATAATCGTAAAATAAACATGGAAGTAAAAATTAACACGGAGGCACAGAGAAACGCTGAGAATTTTTTTTTTAAAATTCATATTCTCTCCCGAAAATCGGGACAAGCTGTGCCTCTATGATAAATTCCTCCGGAGTGGAATATTTAAATTTAACATCGAAAACTATAGTGTTTAAGTAAAATCTTGTGAACAGAAAACCAATACCGGAAATAATCCTGCTTCTGGCTATTGTAATTTTGGGCGTGATGTATGTCAGGTATAAATGGATAAGAATTTAAAATGAGCAATCAGACAAAGTATTGCAAATCGGTCACCAACTTATACCGATTTCTCGAAAATCTGTTGGAATGGTCACAAATTCAACAAGGGGCGATTCCTTTCAATCCCGTAATCATTCAATTGGGTACTTTTGTTGGTGAAAATATCGCAATGATTCAGGAGGTGGCCAAAAACAATGACATTGAGATGCAAATTGAAATTTCTGATCAGTTAGAAGTTTTTGCTGATCAAAATATGCTTCAAATCATTTTCCGAAACCTGGGTTCAAATGCAGTCAAGTTCACGCATAAAGGAGGAACAGTGAGTCTTTCGTCCAAAATAACTAGTGAAAATAGTGTTGAAGTATCAATTAAAGATTCGGGTATCGGAATGAGCATCGATAATACTATTTCAATTTTTGCTACTGACGTTGATCCGATAGCCAACCTGATGTCTCTGCCCACCTTATCATGTTCATATGCTGTTGCATCGTATCAACTTTTCAATTATCCGGTACCATACATGCCTTCTGGTGCATACAGCGCAGAATTTGTCAAACTTTGGACTCTGGATATGCAGGTGAAAATTCAGAACTACGGTACACTAGTAAGCAGCTAATATTTTCCAAACAAAACAAGTAAATACAGAGCTTATGAAATCAGAAACAAAAATTATAGGATGGATTGCATGCATCGTTTTCGTCGCATTATCATTTTCTACCATCAGTTGTAAAAAAAGCGACAATCAGCCTTCTAATACCGACATAGCTACAGATTATTCAATAGCTTCAAACTGGTTATCTATTCCTGCAACTCTTTCACCTGTCGATATTTTTTACTTATACCCTTCGTCGTGGAAAAAGCTTAATGCAAGCGACCCGATGATTTGTGAAATTGATAATCCAATGATGTTACAAACTGCTCCAATGCAATTTGAAAAACAAGCTACTGCATTTGAAACGGTAGGTAATGTTTATGCCCCATTTTACAGACAAGGTGATGCTGCCACAGTCTTGGCCTTGCCCTCTGCAGAACAGGCTATATTAGTAGGAGGCATACCCACAACTAACGCAACAGCAGCTTTCGACTATTACATCAAACACTTTAACAACGGGCGACCTTTTATTTTAGTTGGACATTCGCAAGGATCGGTTGTACTTAGCAATATTTTATCCGGATATATGAAAGAAAATCCAACAGTATATCAGAAAATGATTGCTGCGTATGTTATTGGTTGTCCTATAACTTCAGCGTACCTTGCTCAAAACCCACACCTGAAATTTGCTGAAGGACCTGACGATGTTGGAGTGATCATTTCATATAATACCGAAGCGCCTAATATTTCTATAGTTAATCCTGTGTTATCCGGTTTGATAGGCAATGTGATAAATCCAATCACATGGACAAGCGACGAAACAATTGCCACCACGGCACAAGGATTAGGTTCGTTTATGCCTGATTCGGCAGGGGTTTTCAGAAAAGTACCTCAATATGCTGATGCTCGCATAGATATTGCTAAAGGTGTGTTGATATGCTCTACTGCAGGTGCTTTAGGTGCAGGCGATGGAGGTCCAAATGGTATTTATCATACGTTTGATATATCGTTCTATTATTACAACCTAAGACAAAATGCAGCCAACCGGGCTAATATATTCTTAAAAAAAATAAACACTGGACAAAACAGAACATCTGATAAGAATTAATATTCCCTTCTGTTTTAGATTTAATTAAGCTAAAAAATGATAATGAAATCAATAAAAAGTTTTATCGGTTTAAAAGTTTACTTAACTTTTATCAGTTTAATATTTTTAAACTCATGCAAAAAAGATACCCCTGTCGAAAATGCAGTGGCTACAGATTATTCAATAGCATCACACTGGTTATCAATTCCTTCAATAGTTTATCCTGTAGATATATTTTACCTCTACCCAACTGCATGGTCTAATTCTGATTCTTTACCTTATATTTGTGCTATCGATGATACTTCTATGCTGAGAATGGCGCCACAATCGTTTGCAAAACAAGCGACTGCTTTTGAGACCATTGGAAATGTTTATGCGCCTTTTTACAGGCAATATAATAACTCAGCAGTCAACAGGATGAACGGAATAGCAGGAATACCAACTATGGATGGAACTGCAGCTTTCGATTACTATATAAGGAATTTCAATCATGGTCGTCCGTATATTATTGTAAGTCATTCACAAGGTTCCAATGTGGCAAGCTTCATTTTGTCAAGCTATATGGCCGTCAATCCTGAAGTATACTCCAGGATGATAGCTGCTTACATAATTGGGTTTCCAATTACAAAGGAATATCTTGCAATCAATCCGCATTTGAAATTTGCCAAAGACTCTGTTGACTTGGGAGTAATAATTTCATACAATACAGAGAGTTCGGTAATGACAATAACAAATCCGGTGCTTTATGGCATGGTTGGCGAAGTGATAAATCCAATTAACTGGAGGACTGACGAAACTTTAGCAACCAAGGAAGAAGGACTTGGTTCTTTATTGCCACAAATGCCAAATCCTTTGTGGACAAGTGTACCACAGTATGCCGATGCGCAAATCGACACAACTCGTGGCGTTTTGGTTTGCACCACAGCAGATAAAGTGTACATTTCTTCAATTAATGCTGCAGCCGGGTTTACCGGAATTTATCATTCATTTGATATACCATTCTATTATTACAACCTAAGACAAAACGCTGCAACCCGGACTAATAAATTCTTAAATAAATAAATTAGAAAAAACGAAAAAGACAAGCCTTTTACTCATTCTTTGTTTATGGGTTCTTTCAATGATTCAGGTGTCCTGTATTTTTAAAACCACCTATACCATATTATATATTGTGATGCTGGTTTCACCTAAAAGGTCAATGGTTTTTTAAAAGAAATATTTCTATCGAGAGAATTTTCTGAATAAATTACAATCACACCACTCCCCTATTTTTAAGAAAAATGACAATTATTGGATAAGTATCGAGAACTATTAGTAATGGAAATTCCATTTTCTGTGACTATAAGATGTTTGCATATTGTTTGAATGGAAATAAAAAAGCCACTTACATTTAAGTCGTAAGTGGCTGATTATCTGTGTGGGGCGTACTGGAATCGAACCAGTGACCTCTTGCCTGTCAAGCAAGCGCTCTAAACCAACTGAGCTAACGTCCCAAAAATATTAGGCAGCACTTATAAAAGCTATTCCACCGGCAAAAATAACAAAATTGACTTATCTACAAATGTAAAGGTAAATGGCAAATCCTTATTTTTGTAAAAAAATCTAAATAATGAAAAAAATTAGCATTGCCTTAAGTTTCTTTCTTGGAATATTGTCTGTACAACAATCTTATTCTCAAGATGTTAAAAATTTAATCACATTAAAAGACATTTGGGGTAGCAGAAAGTTCTATCCAGAAATGATGCATGGTTTAACACCAATGTCTGATGGCAACACCTATTGTGTGCTAGATGATTCATTATTAAATATTTATAGTTTTGAAACAGGTAAGTTCGTCAAAACTTTAGTAAATACGAAAAGTCTTATACCAGTTGATAGTATTAGTTCCATTGATTTTGGATCGTTCGATTTTAGCGGTGACGAACAGAAAATTATCATTACAACCGAAACAGAAACAATTTATAGACATTCATCCAAATCAAACTATTTTATTTACGAATTCAAAACAAAGAAACTTTTTCCACTTTCCGAAAATGGAAAGCAGCAGCTTGCTACTTTTTCACCCGATGGAACCAAAATTGCATTCGTGAGAAACAACAATTTGTTTATCAAATATTTAGATACATTTGAAGAACAACAAATTACCGTTGATGGCGTCGTAAATAGAGTTATCAATGGTACTACAGATTGGGTATATGAAGAAGAATTTGGTTTCACTCAGGCATTCTTTTGGTCTTCCGACAGCAAAAAGATTGCATATTACCGTTTTGATGAAAGTAATGTGAAAGAGTACCAGCTGGAATACTTCAATGGCCTTTATCCTGAATGGTATAAATACAAATATCCAAAAGCAGGCGAAGCGAATTCAGTAGTTGATATTTATGTTTATCAAATTGAAAATCAACAAACAGTGAAGATGGAAATTGGTTCAAATTTGGATCAATACATCCCCAGAATAAAATGGGCTTTGGATTCCGGAAAACTAGCCATTGAAAGGATGAATCGTTTACAAAATCACCTAGAAATATTATTAACTGACGTCAGTACAGGAACATACAAATCAATATATGATGAAATAAACCCATATTATATCGACATTACTGATAATTTGTATTTTCTTCCTGATAACAAGCAATTTATCATTACAAGTGAAAAAAGCGGCTACAATCATATATATGTTTGCAATATGATCGATGGTACCCAAAAACCATTAACCTCAGGAAATTGGGATATCACAGATGTTTATGGATTTGATCCCGTTAATTACCAGATATATTTCCAAAGCGCTGAAACTTCGCCTATCGACAGACAAATTTATAAAATCAATTTAAAAGGAAAAAAAGTTCAACTGACCAATAAACAGGGCACCAACACTGCTGACTTTAGCACAAATTTCAATTACTTCATTAATAAAAACACTACCGCCAACACACCTTATTATGTAACTGTAAATGATAATACAGGAAAAGAAATAAGACTTGTTGAAAATAATGCTCCTTACAATGAAATGCTCGCAAATTACTCAATTTCGAAGAAGTACTTTTTTGAGATCAGCGACTCTTCATTTATTTTACCAAACGGAGAATTCGTTAAGTTAAATGCCTGGCGTATTAATCCACCCGATTTTGATTCAGCAAAAAAATATCCGGTCCTTTTCTATGTTTACGGAGGGCCTGGTTCACAAACTGTTACAAACTCATGGGGATGGAATGACTATTTCTGGTTTCAGATGCTTGCTCAAAAAGG
This sequence comes from Bacteroidota bacterium, assembly GCA_947505205.1. Taxonomy (GTDB): domain Bacteria; phylum Bacteroidota; class Bacteroidia; order Bacteroidales; family F082; genus CAJBPB01. The sequence goes on from CANNKD010000114.1 coordinate 9,175, forward strand.
AATCATTGTAGTTTCTGTTGACAACCGGGGAACTGGCGCAAGAGGTGAGCTTTTTAAGAAAATGACTTACAAAGAATTAGGTAAATACGAAACCGAGGATTTAATAACCTGCGCTAACCATTTCAAAGCGCTCCCGTACGTTGATTCTACGAAGATTGGCATTTTCGGCTGGAGCTATGGCGGCTATATGTCAAGTTTAGCTATCACCAAAGGAGCAGCAAGTTTTTCAGCTGCCATTGCCGTTGCACCGGTAACAAATTGGAGAAATTACGACAACATCTATACTGAACGCTATATGCAAAAACCACAAGATAACGCAGATGGATACGATCAAAATTCTCCGGTGAACCATGTTAAAGAGCTTAAAGGCAACTATTTATTGGTACATGGTAGTGCGGATGATAATGTACATTATCAAAATTCGATGGAGATGATAAATGCTCTGGTTGCGGCAAATAGAGATTTTGAATTGATGATTTATCCAAATCGAAATCACGGAATCAGTGGTGGTGGTGCCAGATTGCATTTATATGAAAAAATGACTGCTTTTCTTGAAAAAAATCTACTTGATAAATAAAAAAGATAGTTTATGTAAAAAAGATTCATAATTTTGCAGCCCGTAAAGAGAATAGTATTAATAAATTAAAGAAAGAGAGTTATTTAACATGATTATCATCCCTGTAAAAGAAGGTGAAAGCATCGACAGAGCCTTAAAGAAATACAAACGAAAATTTGAAAAGACCGGTGTTGTAAAAGAATTACGTATTCGTCAAAAATTTACCAAACCGTCTGTTGTTAGCCGTGAAGAAAGGCTGAAAGCTATTTACGTACAACAGTTACGTCAGGCTGAAGAAAATTAATTAAGGCTTTTTTACAGAATCTGTTAAAAAAACTTTGTTGTATAGTTAGATTGTACTAACTTTACAACAAAGTTTTTACTTTTTATGGCTATCCTACAATTTATTGATTTCATTACAACCGAAAGGCGCTATTCAAAGCACACCGCAAAAGCTTATCAATCAGACCTCAAACAATTTTCCTCATATATTGAGGATCATTTTGAATTGAAAGATCCTTTAAAAGTTAACCAATCCATGGTTAAATCATGGACAATTCAACTGAAAACCGACAACATCGACAACAGAAGCATCAATCGCAAGCTTACTACACTAAGATCATTTTACAGATATTGTCTGAAGAATGAATTTATTAGCCAAACACCTTTAACAAGAATAAAATCATTAAAAACGAAAAAGAGACTCCCTGTCTTTGTTCCTCTTTCCGATTTAGAAAAAAAAACGGACACGTTTGATCCAAGCTTTGAAGGCGTTCGAAACAAATTAATTATTGAGCTCTTTTATCAAACAGGAATGCGACTTTCTGAGTTAACACAACTCAAAGATTCAGATATAGACATGCATGCAAACACAATCAAAGTAAAAGGAAAACGCAATAAAGAACGAATAATTCCTATAAATGATATTTTAAAATTCGAGATTTTATCGTATATTCGTATAAGAAATAAGGAAATGGAATTGAAAACAGATAGTTTGTTCAACACTAATAAAGGCAAGGCAGCCTATCCGGAAATGATTAACAGAATAGTTCACGCCAAACTAAATGAGATAACAACAATTAGCAAAACAAGCCCACACGTCCTGCGCCACACTTTTGCCACACATTTATTAGGTAATGGTGCTAACCTGA
>CANNKD010000115.1 GCA_947505205.1 Bacteroidota bacterium
CACCTTCAGAATGTGGTAACCATTGATCCGAATATACTCGAACGTGTTGAAATTCTTCATGGACCGGGTTCTGTTATCTACGGAAGCGACGCCATGGGTGGGGTGATGCATTTCTATTCAAAAAATCCGACTTTATCTACAAATGATAAGATATTTACTTCGGGAAATGCCTTTATACGTTATTCTTCTGCTGCCAATGAAAAAACAGGAAGTCTGAACATCAATGCTGGTTGGAAAAAATTTGGTGTTTACGTAACCGGATCTTTTAAAGACATCGGCGACCTGCGGGAAGGCAAAAACCGTGATTCGAAATACGGCGACTGGGGGAAACGATTGTATTATGCAGAAAGAATAAACGGTGTCGATTCGATGATGGTAAACAGCGATCCGCTTATTCAAAAAACCTCAGGCTACTCGCAATATGATGTGATGGCTAAAGGATTGTGGAAACCCGATACAGTACATGCCATCACATTCAATCTTCAATTGTCGAACTCGGGTGATATCCCCCGCTACGACAGGCTAACCGAAATGTCGGGTGATAAACTTAAATATGCAGAATGGTATTATGGCCCACAAACCAGAGCCCTGGTATCTGTGAAAAGCGAATGGCTCCATAAAACAAAACTATACGATAACGCATCAATACTGCTATCATACCAGAATATAAGTGAAGACCGCATAAGCCGCAGTTTCGGGAAAAGCAAAGCGAAACATCAGGAAGAAACAGTCGATATCATTGCTTTCAATGCCGATTTGATGAAGAATATTTTTGAAAATTCTGAATTACGCTATGGCATTGAAGCCAATGTAAACTACGTTGGATCGAAAGCCTACAACAAAAATATTAACGATGAAACCATCACAAACGATGCAGCTTCCCGCTATCCCGATGGTGGAGATAATATGACTACACTGGCAGCTTATGCTTCCAACAACTGGGAAATCAGTAAAACATTGATATTCTCTCAGGGAATCAGACTGAGCAATGTTTCGCTTCTGGCAAAATATACTCCAGAAATGTTAACCATCACCGGATTTCCATATTCAAATGATATTAAACAGAATAATACAGCTTTGAATGGAAGCCTTGGATTGGTGCTGATGCCCGCAAACGGATGGAGAATTACCGGAAATCTATCGAGCGGTTTCAGAGCCCCGAATATTGACGATATTTCGAAGTTGAATGACTCAAATAGTCAGGATCAGTTGATAATAGTTCCTAATCCTGACCTGAAACCTGAATATTCCTATAATGGCGAATTAACGGTTGAAAAAACATTCAACAGCAAGGTTCAGCTGGGTTTAACCGGATATTACACCCTTTTGAAAAATGCAATTGTTAGTGGACCATCTCTTTATAACGGTCAGGATTCCATTGTTTTCGAGGATGTGCTGTGTGACGTTCAGACACTTCAAAACACGGATAAAGCAAATATTTATGGTATCGAGGCAAGTTTCTCGGCTTCTCTGACTTCTTATCTTTCACTCACAAGCGATTTGACATACACATACGGTCACGTTATAACCGAAGATGTTCCTTTGGATCATATCCCTCCATTGTTCGGAATGACTTCGTTAAAGTTAAACCTCACAAAGTTTACTGCCGAATTTTACAGCCGCTACAATGGTTGGAAACATATTGAAGATTACAGTCCGAGTGGAGAAGACAACGAAACCTATGCCACTCCTGATGGCATGCCATCGTGGTACACACTCAATCTGCGCACTTCCTATCAGTTCAATAAATACCTGAATTTACAGGTTTCCGTTGAGAACTTTACGGACAATCATTATCGTTTATTTGCCAGTGGCATCAGTGCTCCGGGCAGAAATTTGATTATGAGTCTGAGGTGTAATTTCTAAAAATCATTTTCATTTTTTTACATAGAACCGCTTCAAAATTTAATTTCTGAAGCGGTTTTTTTATGTATTTAATTGGTTCAAGAGAAAATATATTGGGGAATGGTATAGTTTCACTCAGTTTACAATTTCGATTTTAAATAAATCACCGGAATCATCATTTCCTGCATCGAGATGCCACCATGCTGAAATGTGTTCCTGTAATAGTTCACATAATGATTGTAATTGTTTGGATAAGCGAAAAAGTCATTCGATCGGGCAAAAACATAGGCTGTGCTTACATTTACCCTCGGAAGGAAAATTTCTTCAGGATCTTTAACCTCAAACACTTCTCTCGCATTGTAATTCAGGCTTTTACCATATTTATACCTGAGATTCGTATTTACGGCTTTGTCACCAATAATCTTCACCGGATCTTTCACATATACTGATCCATGATCGGTGGTAATGATCAAATCGAGTTTCTTCTGAGCAATAAACCGGATGATATCAAAAAGAGAGGAATGCTCGAACCATGAAAGCACCAATGACCGATAAGCTGCTTCATTATCAGCAAGTTCTCGAATCATTTCCATCTCAGTACGTGCATGCGAAAGCATATCGACAAAGTTGTAAACAATCACATTCAACTTATTTCCCATGAGGTTTGGCAAACTTTCGACCAGTTTTTTGCCCACGTTTTGATTCAACACTTTGTTGTAGGAATATTTCACATCTTTACCAAAACGCCGCAGTTGTTCGCCTAAAAGCTCAGCTTCATACTGATTTTTAGTTCCTTCTTCCTCTTCATCAACCCAATAATTACGGAATTTTTTTCTGATTTCTGTTGGCATCAAACCTGAAAACACCGCATTACGAGCATATTGCGTGGTGGAAGGCAAAATACTGAAGTAAATATCATCGTTTTCAACCCTGAAAAAATCTTCAATCATGGGCTGAATCGCTTTCCAATGATCGTAGCGCAAATTATCAATCAAAAGCACGAAAACCGGCTTATCTGAAGAATCAATTTTTGGTAAAATTTTATCACGAAACAAGGTATTTGACAAAGTTGGCTTCTCGGCACTTTTTCCATTGATCCAATTGATATAATTTTTCTCGATGAAACGCGAAAACTGTGTATTGGCTTCGTCATGCTGCATGTGCAACACCTCAATAATACCAACGTCTTTCGAACGTTCAAGGTCGATTTCCCATCGCACTAATTTCTTGTAAATTTCAGTCCATTCAGTATAATCGAGTCTTCCGGAAAGCTCAGAACCTATGCTGCGAAAATCCTGTTGGTAAGACAAAGTTGTTTTCTCACTAACCAATTTTTTGTTCTCCAGATTCCGTTTCAATGACAGCAATATCTGATTTGGCTTTACCGGTTTAATGAGATAATCGGCTATGTTACTGCCAATTGCATCTTCCATAATCGACTCTTCCTCACTTTTGGTAATCATCACAACAGGAAGGTTTGGATATTCGATCTTAATCTTTTCCAAGGTTTCAATACCTGATAAGCCGGGCATATTTTCATCGAGAAATACGATATCGAACGGTCGCGAACGAACCAGATCAAGGGCTTCATCACCGTTGTTTATCGTAACTACTTCGTAACCTTTTTGTTCTAAAAATATAATGTGCGGTTTTAATAAATCTATTTCGTCATCTGCCCACAAAATGCTTACCTTTTCCATCGATTTGATTGTTTAATTTGTAAAATACTTTTTAACTCAGTAAAATGCTATTTTTGTAGTATTAATGCAAATAAGTTGCAAATAGTATTTGAACTGCTCCAATCTCAACAAAATTAACATAATTTAAAGCTGTGCCTTCCCAAAACAAAAAGAAAATATTCAACGATCCGGTCTATGGATTCATCTCCATACCTGATGAGTTACACTTCGACATCATTGAACATCAGTACTTTCAGCGATTGCGAAGGATCAAGCAATTAGGCATGTCACATTTTGTTTATCCTGGGGCATTGCATACAAGGTTTCACCACAGTCTGGGAGCCATGCATCTGATGCAAAAAGCGATTCAGGTTTTAAAATCAAAAGGTCATACTATCACGAAAGAGGAAGCCCAGGCCACTTCGCTTGCAATTTTGATGCACGACATTGGTCACGGTCCCTATTCGCATACTTTGGAACAGTCGATTGTGAAAGGTATACCACACGAAAAACTATCGATGCTGATTATGAATCACTTGAATCTGGAACATAACCATTTGCTTGACGAGGCAATTGAGATTTTTTGCGGAAGACATCCGAAGAATTATCTTTCTAATCTTGTTTCGAGCCAATTGGATATGGATCGGATTGATTATCTCAGACGCGATAGCTTTTTTACCGGGGTTACGGAAGGCGAAATCAACACAGAGCGGTTGATAACTATGTTAGATGTGGTTGATAATGAATTGGTTGTTGAGGCCAAAGGGATTTATTCTGTCGAGAATTTTATTGTTGCCCGCCGGCTGATGTACTGGCAGGTTTATCTGCATAAAACCGTATTGTCTGCCGAATGTATGCTGATGAACATTTTACGCAGAGCCAAGTTTCTTACAACCCATGGCACCATTTTATTTGCAACACCGTCTTTGCAATACTTCCTGCAAAATGAAATAAGTTTATCTGATGTTGAAGAAAACAAGGAAAACTTGACAACATTCACTCAATTAGATGATTATGATATTTTTGCTTCGATTAAAGTCTGGATGCAACACGATGATAAAATACTTTCCTATTTGTGTAAAAGTATCGTAAACCGGAACCTGTTTAAGGTTGAACTTTCGAAGGAAGAAATTGATCCTGAGAGGATTGAGCATATTAAAAACCAAATAAAAGGAAAATTTAACCTTTCTGATGAAGAACTTTCCTATTTGCTCTATATAGGAACCACCTCAAACAGTGCTTATGATCCCAATCAGCCGAATATCAATCTTTTATACAAGGATGGTTCGATTATGAATATTTCAGAAGCAGCGGATCAGTTGAATATTTCGGTGTTAACAACGCCTGTTATCAAGCACTATTTGTGTTTTCCAAAATTATAAAATACTAATTATCAATGAGTTGATTCAATGTTTCTTCCTTTGTTTAAATAGAATTTCAAGCTTTCTTTAATCGATTTACCCAGTAAAACGGCATAAATGCCATTAAAACAATCGTAAAAAGAAGTAAGCCCGCTCCCAATCCATAACTATCTGCTAACCAACCTATAACCGGCGCAAAAATTGCAGCAAACAAGGAAGTAGCCTGCGATTCGGTCGATAACACACTTGCCATGGCTTTTTCATCAGTCAGCTCTGCAACATACACGATTCCAATGGGTTTGCGCATATTTTCAATCAGTAATATAAAAATGAAGAAGATTGCCGCTACGATAAAAAACCCGGTTTGGTAAAATATCCCGCTGATTATTCCGGCTGTCAATCCTATCAAAAGCGTGAAATTCAAAGGTTTGGAAATATCAATAAACCGTTTTGCTAAATTCCCAGCATTGCGTGTCGTCAGTGAGGTTGCCATATAAACGATGAAATAACCAATCCCAACGACCAAAGCTGTTTGCTGTTTCTGATTGAAGAAAAAATAAAGCGGCATGGCCAAAGCAAAACTCTGCAATAATGCCTGCAGATAATCTTTGATACTCTTGTAATAAGCTGAAAATAATGAAGTATTAATCATTGCTTTTACCATAATAATTGTACTTACTGACAACCAAAAAGCGCTGATTACTTCCCCAAACTTTTCTTTTACACTTTTCGAATGGTGAATCATCTCCCCTTCCAGACCCTTAGGATACGACAAAACAAGCATCAAATCAATGATATACGGGATAATTGAAATTAAAAATATGATTTGGAAATCTCCTGAAAAGAATACGAAAACACCAGCTAACAGTGATGAAATTGCAGTGCCCATCTGACTCCAGGCCCGTGTGTGACCGTAATAAGTCGTTTTCTGATTTTCCCAACCTTTGAGTTTCAGATACTCGAAAATCATTGCTTTGTGCACACCTGTTCGAACAGCATCGCCATTGGCAAAGAAAAACATGGCAATCATAAAAGCCCAAAAATCATCCGCAAAAAAGTACAAACAAAACGAAATCACATAAAAGATAAATGAAAATGCAAGCGTTCGGCGCCGTCCTAAAGCATCTGCGATGATTCCACTTGGAATATCGCTGATGATAATTACAATTTCTCTAATTCCGATTAATAGTCCTATTTGTGTGAATGTCAGTCCTTTGTCAATGAAAAATAAAAGTAAAAACGGTTCAAAAAAGCGCAAATTCTTTAAAAATCCATAGGAACAGAATTTGAAATACTGTTTATCTTTAACAAAGTTGTTGAGAGATGATTTCATAGAAAATATTGCTTAACAAAAGTATCCAGAATTTCGCGTATTCAATGAATTTATATCAAAAAACTCAGGAAATTAAGCGATTATATTTAACATCAAATACGAATCAGCTAACTTTTAAACCTATCTTATGCCTACTTTTGCCGAAATTCTATACTAATTGCAATTCAACATCTCCTATAAACGAATCTGGCTGGTTGCCTACCCGATTATCCTCGGCAGCGTTGCACAAAACATCATCAATGTAACCGATACTGCCTATTTGGGAAGAGTTGGCCAGGTTGAGTTGGGTGCCGCTGCACTCGGTGGTATGTTTTATATCGTTTTCATCATGCTCGGACTGGGTTTCGGAACCGGAACACAAATCATCATTGCACGCCGTTTTGGCGAAGGAAATCATGAAGCCATTGGAAAATCGTTCAATCAGGCAGTTTACATTATGGTTCCACTTGCAATCATTTCATTTTTAACATTTTATTTCCTAACACCATTTATTCTTCGACCGCTTGTAGCATCAGATAACATCTATAAAGCTACCCTTGCCTTCCTTCATTATCGCATGTATGGGATTTTTTTTGCCTTTGGACATATTGTTTTTCGATCGTTTTATATCGGAATTGCCACAACACGCATCATCACATGGAGCACCCTGGTATTGGCTTCAGTCAATGTTATACTGAACTATATCTTAATTTTTGGAAAATTCGGATTCCCTGCAATGGGGATTGAAGGTGCTGCGCTCGCCTCCACCATTGCCGAAATTATTGCCCTGATCTATTTGATCATTTATACATGGTCGAAACATTACAAAAAGAAATATAACCTTTTCGAAATATCAGGTATAGATATTCAATTGCTTATTAGAAATCTCAAACTTTCCGGACCAATTATGCTCCAAAATTTTCTTTCGTTAAGTGTTTGGTTCGCATTCTTTCTTTTTATCGAAAAACTTGGAGAACAAGCATTGGCAGTGAGCAATATCATACGAAGTATTTATATTGTTTTGATGATTCCCGTATGGGGTTTTGCAGCAGCCGCAAATTCTCTGGTAAGCTATATTATTGGTCTTCAAAAGACTGATAAAGTTTTTACACTAATTAAACGCATCATTGTCTTGTCGTTTGGAGGTGTGTTTGGCTTTGTTTTGTTAAGTTTGGCATTCCCGTCATTTATCATTTCGGTTTATACTAACGATCAATTTCTCATCGATGCAGCGATTCCGGTTTTACATATCGTAAACCTTGGTGCATTGGCTTTATCAATTGGCTTTGTGTTTTTTAATGGAGTAATTGGCACCGGAAAAACCCTTATTTCGTTTAGCATCGAAGTTACTGTGCTGACAATCTACCTGTTATATGTATATTTTTCAATACATTATTTCAATGCAGAAGTCAAAGAAGTATGGATAGCCGAGCTTGTTTACGGAGTTTTTCTAATCGCTTTTTCATGGCTTTACCTTAAAAAAGGAAATTGGCAGCGGAATAGTGTTTAAAAGAGCTCACTTTAGCTCACTTCCTGTCTGCTGGCGCAGCCTGGCAGGTAGCTCACTCCGAACTTATTCTAATAAACCAGATAGTTATAAACTGTTGAGTCTTTGATTGTTATCAGATTCATTTCAGCAGAAGAACCAAGACAACCAATATCAAATGTGTGATTACCAATTAAACCTGAACTGATGATCATTTTACCATCATTGTCAAAAAGAAACACTTCATCGTTTTTGGTATCGTTAATAATCAGGAATCGTTTACCATTCGAAAGATCCTTATACCAGGGTTGCGTGTCAATTTCAGATTTAAAATTATAAGTAAACAATACTTTTTTGAACCGATCAAAAACCTGCAACTTTGCCCCATCGATAAAAATGAAATCAGTCGAATTATTTCGTTTGAAATCTTCATAAAAGAAATAATGTTCAGATCCGCATTTCACAAAATCAGTATGATTCAATTGTCCGTTTGCTGCAACATAAAGAATATTTCCCTGATTATCAGTTGATAACATCACCCCTTTTGCATTGGTTTTATTTACATAAAAATGATTGTTAGCAGATCTCTTCATGATCCCTTTTGGAGTAATCCTGATACGGCCGTTCATATCAGCGATGCGGATATTTCCTTTTATATCATTGATTATAAAGTAACTACGATCAATGGTAGGCAAAAACTCAACCGGTTTTGTAACAATTTCTAAAGATTTTGGTTTCTCCCAGTTTTGGATTGGATTTCCTTTTAAATCGAAACTATATGTATATCTATCAGAGCAACTTACAACAATTTGGCCTTCATTCGGATCGTCTTCATTGGCGATGGTAATACTATTTGTGGCCTGAGATTTCAAGCGAACCGGAAACGAACCTTTCTGATTCCCCAATTTATCAAATGCATAAATATAGTTTTCAGTGTTAAAAATAAAACCAAATTTATCTTTTTGATTTTCAACCACATACACATCACCTAACTGCTCGCTATCCAACTGATGTTTCCATAAAATATCACCACCGGATGATAAAAAATAGATTTTATTTGATGCGTCAAAAGCAGTAATATAGCTCGTTCCTGATGATTTATCATATAAAACAGATGGTTTTCCAATCAGTAAATCGTCAAATTTCTTGCTCCAGACGAGCAAACTCTCTTCCTTGTAATTGGGATTATATTTTAAGAATATATTCGTGTAAAATAAATCCTCTTGAACAGAAAACTGAATTGCAAATGCCTCAAACTGTTTCAAAACCTGAATGTTACGATTCAAGTGATAGTATAAAACCGGATCGATAAACGCATCCATTGCTATCAATCCATCCCGAAGATTACAATAAAAGGTATAATTTGCCTCGTCAGAGAGATTATTTTTAAAGGAAATGAAGTTTTCATTCAAAGCCAAAGTTCTTCCAGAATGATAGAAACGCGACAATTCTTCGAGACGATAAAAATTATTAGCAACGATTAAGTAATTGTCAATGAGCACGTAATAAAATTTCGTAAGTCGGTTATATTGATTTCCAAACAGCAAAGGCACCAGATTATCGATTGGGATCTGCGAAAATGTGAGATCATCAGCATCGCGATTAGGTTCACTTTTCAGAAACTGCGATTTAAACTCGCTCAATGCTTGAGCCAAACTATTTTGATCATGAATCCGTGCAATAAAAACAGGATCATTTGGATTATCCCCAAAAGCTAAAATGGTTTCAGCCTCAATCTGATTGATCAGCTGAGTCTTAAAATCGAATTGAAATTCATCCGACAATTTCGCAATCAACTGTTTATCTGTTATTTGATCATTATACTCCACAAAATTATTAACAGAATTATGAAGAAATATTTTAGTCGTATATGGCAAAAGCTTGTAAATACTGACTGGAGTCGGTTGTTGATTTTTGTAAATATTTAAAAAGTTATCAGTCTCATTTGTCGAAGAATAACCAACACAATGCAAAATATCAGGCTTTAAAGATAAATCCAGAACGGTCCATCGGGCAAAATTTGAGGATAAATCTTCAATGGCTGACTTATATATTTCAGACGAATTGAAAGCTAAGATATCAGATATTTGTTCGTCATTTACATAAACATGCGCATCAACTTTGGTTCCGGTCGTTCTTCGAAGCGCAACAAAACTTGAATCCTGCATCAGATTTATCGGATTATTTAAGGTCTGAAGACACAACTCAACTAAATTCTTTTGGTAAGAACAAATAAATAAACCATTGACAATTAAAAAGTTAAATTGATCTTCAGAGGTTCCGTCAACAATTAATCCACTTTGATAACCACCCAGTTTCTGCTCAACAAAAGTGATTCTTGAACCAAATGTCTGTTGAAGCAAAGGTTCAATCTCATAGTATTTCAGGTCTTTACCGGTCTCAGCTAAAAAAACAAATCCATATCCATCAATTCCTTTGTGCAAGATGAGTGCCATCGGCTTTTGGTTCATTGATTTTCTGAAATCAGGAATTTTAACCAATAAGGAATCCAGTTTATTTATCTCATTTTTCAGTTGTTTGATAGTTGGAATTTGAGAAAGACTTTCCCAGTAATTTGTTTCAGAAGTGAGTTTTTTCCAAATTGGCCCAGTCTGCTGACATTCAACAATTAATGTTGAATTGACAGGAATCGCATCGAACAAATATTTGGTTTTACCTCCGTTTTCGAAAGAAAAATACCAAACCAGTATAACCGATACAATAAATAAAACTAAATATATCAGGTATTTACGATAATTCAACTCCATATTTCAACAACTTTCTTCAATCAGAACAAAGGTACTTCATTTAGCCAAAAGAACCACAATTAACTGTAAGAAACGAGGTAATTAATTCAACATCAACCGAATGGCAATTTTTGCTGAATTGAACTATTAAATGTGAGCCGATGGTGCGACGAAAAACCAATTTCAGCAATCGCCCTTTTATGCTTTATCGTTGGATAACCTTTGTTAGAATTCCATGCATAAGCAGGGAAATCAGTATGCAATTTGCACATCAACACATCGCGATAGGTCTTTGCAAGGATTGAAGCTGCAGCAATTGAACGATATTTCGAATCGCCACCAACGATACAAATATGTGAAATATCAGGATATTTTGTAAACCTGTTACCATCTATAAGCAAGCCATCTGGACGTATATGTAATTGA
>CANNKD010000116.1 GCA_947505205.1 Bacteroidota bacterium
ATGGCAAAACATTGAAATTTCTTTTTCATGAATTTTAGTACAATAAAGAGGCATCCCAACAATACAGAAATACCTCAAAGCCATGAAATGCCAGTATTGTTTGGGATGACCTCATTATTAATTTTTTAAATGGCTTTGAGTGTAAAAATTCAATCCCCAAAAGTAAGCTCGATATAATGGGATTTATCTACGGAAAACAACGTATTTTGAATTATTTTAATTCGAAAGAGTTTTACTTGCTTTCAATTTTGCGTTTTGTATTTTTCATTGCTCCTTACACTTTAGCTGGTTTAATAAACTTATACGAATTTCAAAAGGTGGTGGAATCATCTTCCTTACTTTGCATGGTAATGCTTTTAAAACAAAACTGACACCTGATGAAAAGCAAGTTTTTGATAATGGTCAAATAGTTGTGAAAGGAAATACTAAAATTGGGCATCGAATCTTTACTGCTTTTCATCCGGAACCTTTTGTTAATGAATTATTTAAAAAACACCGGATACTTGAGCATATTGAAGGTGAAATTTCGAATGGCAAGCCACAGCAAGACATTTGGATAGTGAAAGTGGTGAAGTAAATCTACTCTTATAGTTCTTATAAATATGGATTTCTCACTTTTCATGCCAAATTTATAGGATGTTTCTCTACCTTTGCCACGTATATCCTACAGTAATTAAGTGAGAATTTTCGTCCTTCTTTCCCGAATACCATGGCCGCTCGAAAAAGGCGATAAGTTACGCGCTTTCAATCAGGTGAAACAGCTCGCTGCCTCGCACGAAATCATTTTGTGTGCGCTCAATTCTGACCATGATGCCGATAAACAACTGGCATTTAAAGCCTTGCAGCCTTATTGCCGTTCAGTAAATTTTATCGATCTTCCACCATTTGGTATTGGTATGAATCTGATAAAGGCCTGGTTCACCGGCAAACCGATGCAATTGGGATATTTTTACAATAGAGCTGCACAACGTAAAATTGATAAACTGATTGCCGAATACAAACCCGATTTCCTTTACGGACAATTATTACGCGTGGCCGAATACATCCGATTCCAGAAACAACCAAAAGCAATTGATTATCAGGATGTTTTCTCGATGGGAATGAAACGGCGCTTTGAAATAGCTGGCTTTTTCACGAAACCTTTTTTCTTTAGCGAATACCAACGACTGAAACGCTATGAGCGCGAAATTTTCGATGATTTCGATATCAAAACCATCATTAGTGAGCCTGATCGTCAACATATTGACCATCCAAACAAGGAAGAAATTCTGATTGTGCCTAATGGCGTTGACCATGATTTTTTTAAACCCATGAAAGCCGAAAAAAAGTTCGATGTAGTTTTTACCGGAAATATGGCTTATCCACCCAATGTGAATGCAGCTCAGTTTTTGGCAAAAGAAATTATGCCTTTAATCTGGAAACAGTTACCCGAAACAAAATTATTGTTGGCCGGAGCTACTCCCGATAAAAGTGTTCGTGATTTGGCAAACGATCATATTACCGTCACAGGTTGGATGGATGATATTCGGGTTGCCTATGCCGGATCGCACGTTTTTATCGCACCTATGCGTATCGGTACCGGTTTGCAAAACAAACTCCTCGAAGCCATGTCGATGCATTTACCATGTATTACTACTTCATTGGCTAATAGCGCGTTAAAGGGGAAACATGATGTTAATCTGCTCGTTGGTGATTTGGCATCTGAGCTTGCTGAAGCCATCGTTTCCCTGCTTTCAAATCACGAAAAAGCCCGTGAAATCGCTGCATCCGGGTTTCAATTTGTAAATAACCACTACGATTGGAAAGCGGCTACCGAAAACCTGCTCGCTGCTATCGCAAAATGCTCGGTCAAGTGATAATTCGGTTGCCAATTCTCACTATTTTCAGTACTTTTGCAGTCCGAAAAATACAATTCATCATAAATTTCAATCATTATGGCCGACGATAAAAAAATTATTTTCTCGATGGTAGGTGTCACTAAAATTGTCCCGCCAAGCCGTCAAATACTCAAAGATATTTACCTCTCCTTTTATTATGGAGCGAAAATCGGAATCATCGGTTTAAATGGTTCAGGTAAATCAACATTACTCAAAATTATTGCCGGTAAAGAGAAATCGTATCAGGGCGATGTTGTTTTTTCGCCCGGTTACAGCATCGGAATGCTCGATCAGGAACCAATTTTGGATGATACAAAAACGGTGAAACAGGTTGTTGAAGAAGGTGTTCAGGAAATTGTCGATATCTTGAAAGCTTATGAAGAAGTGAATAACAAATTCATGGAGCCGATGAGCGATGACGAAATGAACAAGCTCATCGAGGAGCAAGGGCGTTTGACAGATTTGATTGAGCAAAAAGATGCATGGGAACTCGATAGTAAACTCGAACGCGCCATGGATGCCTTGCGTTGTCCGGATGGCGATGCTTCCGTTAAAAACCTTTCGGGTGGTGAGCGGCGGCGTGTTGCATTATGTCGTTTATTGTTAAGTGAACCTGATATTTTATTGTTAGATGAGCCAACCAATCACCTTGATGCTGAATCAGTTGAGTGGTTGGAATTACACCTGCAGCAATACAAAGGAACTGTTATCGCTGTAACGCACGACCGTTATTTCCTCGATCATGCTGCCGGTTGGATTTTGGAACTCGACCGTGGCGAAGGTATTCCATGGAAAGGAAACTATTCATCGTGGCTCGACCAAAAGACCAAGCGCATGGAGATGGAAGAAAAGACTGAAAGCAAACGTCGTAAAACCCTCGAGCGTGAGCTGGAATGGGTGCGCATGGGAGCGAAAGCCCGTCATGCTAAGTCAAAAGCGAGGTTGGCCAATTACGATAAAATGATGAGTGAAGATACCAAGCAGAAAGAAGATAAATTGGAATTATTTATACCTAACGGACCTCGGTTAGGCAATAAAGTTGTTGAATTTCAAAATGTTACTAAAGCTTACGGTGACAAATTACTTTTCGAAAATCTGAATTTCAGTTTGCCTCCTGCCGGAATTGTTGGTGTGATCGGACCGAATGGCGCCGGGAAAACAACCTTGTTCCGCTTAATCATGGGATTGGAAACACCCGATAAAGGTCAGTTTGATTTGGGTGAAACCGTAAAAATTGGTTATATCGACCAATCACATTCCGAAATTGATCCTGAAAAATCTGTTTATGAAATTATTTCGGGTGGTCATGACGAAATAAAACTTGGAAACCGAAGCATGAATGCCCGTGCTTACGTTTCACGTTTCAATTTCAGTGGAACTGATCAAAGCAAAAAAGCCGGAATCCTCTCCGGTGGCGAGAGAAACCGTTTACATTTAGCAATGACATTAAAGCAGGAAGCCAATGTTTTATTGCTTGATGAGCCAACCAACGATATCGATATCAATACTTTACGAGCGTTGGAAGAAGGAATTGAGAATTTTGCAGGTTGCGCCGTTATCATTTCGCACGATCGTTGGTTCCTCGATCGTGTTGCAACGCATATTCTGGCATTTGAAGGCGAATCACAAGTGTATTATTTCGAAGGAAGTTACTCTGAATATGAGGAAAACAAGCACAAACGATTAGGTGATGCTGGTCCGACTAGAATCAGGTACAAAAAATTGAAGGCTGATTAAGGAATGCTTGATTTGATTTCAGGTGTGTATTTCTTTCGATTTGTTTTATAACTTTGGCTGGTAAATTTTGTTCCATGGAAAATATCAGCAGAGGTAAATTTTTGAAAATGGCAGCATTAGCAGGTTCGGCAATGACTGTTTTACCATCAAAAGTTGTATTTGGAAGTCCAAATTCAAAAATCAGTATCGGGATTATCGGTGTTGGATTACGTGGCCAGGATCATCTTGGCTTATGTTTACAACGTGAAGATACTGAGGTTGTTGCAATATGTGATGTGCAGCAGGTGATGATTGATGATGCGCTCAAAATGTGTACAAATTCGGGCAAACTTCTTCCAAAGGTCTATCAAAACGATAAATATGCCTACCGCGAGTTACTCGAAAGAAAAGATATTGATGCTGTGATTATTGCAACACCCTGGGAATGGCATTATCAGATGGCCATGGATGCCATGGAAGCTGGAAAGCATGTTGGTTGTGAGGTAATTATGGGAATAACTACCGACGAACACTGGAATATTGTTCGCAAATCCGAATCAACCGGTATGAAATACATGATGCTTGAGAATGTTTGCTATCGGCGTGATGTGATGGCAGTTCTCAATATGGTCAGAGGTGGAATTTTTGGAGAATTGATTCATTTGCAGGCTGGTTATCAGCATGATTTACGTCAGGTGAAGTTCAATAACGGAAAGCAACCTTATGGGGGCGGTGTCGAATTTGGCGAAAAAGGTTTTTCAGAAGCACAATGGCGAACGCAGCATTCAGTCGATCGAAATGGAGATTTGTATCCGACCCATGGCATCGGCCCGGTTTCTAAAATGCTTGATATTCATGTTGGTAACAGATTTACAAATTTAATTTCTACTTCCACAAAATCAAGAGGATTGCATAATTATATCGTTGAAAATGGTGGACCAGATCATCCTAATGCAAAGATTGATTTCAAGCTGGGTGATGTTGTAACAACCATGTTGAATACGGTAAATGGAGAAACGGTCTTTCTTCAACACGATACAAATTTGCCCCGGCCCTATTCACTGGGTTTTCGGGTTCAGGGAACAAAAGGGCTTTGGATGGATGTTAACAAGTCAGTTTATATCGAAAAATTAAGTGAACCACATAGATGGGAAGAAGAAAAAGCATTGTTTGATAAATTCGATCATCCACTTTGGCAGCGATATAATGAAGAAGCGAAAGATGCCGGTCATGGTGGTATGGATTTCTTTGTGGTAAATGCCTTCATCGAAGCGATAAAACGAAATGAGCCTTGTCCGATAAGTGTTTATGATTCTGCTGTTTGGAGTGTAATTTCGCCATTATCAGAACAATCTATTGCCGGAGGAAATATTCCGATGGAAATTCCCGATTTCACCAATGGAAAATGGAAAACCGACAAGCAGATATTTGCGCTTGATAATAGTTATTAGTTTGAAAGACTGCAGATTAACTTTAGAAATATTAATGTGATAAAACCCACTCTCGTTATTATGGCCGCCGGATTGGGAAGCCGGTTTGGTGGGTTAAAGCAATTAGAATCATTTGGCCCAAGCGGTGAGTTTCTGATGGATTATGCTATTTTCGATGCCATCCGATTAGATTTCGGGAAAGTCATTATCATTATTCGAAAGGAGATGGAGGATGATGTTAATACGTTGTATAACAATGTATTGCGTGAAAAAATAATTTTTGAAACAGCCATTCAGGATAATAAAGTTATGTTGTCCGGCGAAATTCCATATTCACGGAATAAACCCTGGGGTACCGGACATGCTTTATTGGCTGTTGCAGAAAAAGTAAAGGGACCTTTTGTATTAATCAATGCTGATGATTTTTATGGCAGGGAAGCTTTGGAAATTGTATCAAATTTTTTAAAGCTGCAAAATGACCCAAAATCATGCGCTTTAGTGGGTTATCAATTGAAAAACACGCTTTCAGAATATGGTAGAGTTTCGCGTGCAATTTGTTCGATTTCAAATGATAATCAGCTGGATTCTATTGTTGAAAAACTGGCTATTGGTTTCAATGATGTTGGAGAAATAACTTCAAAATTCGATGAAAATGAAACAATTATTTCTCCATCTGCTTTAGTGTCTTTAAATTGTTGGGGATTTCAACAATCTGTATTTCAATATTTTGAAACGAAATTTCGACAATTTTTAGCAGATAATAGAAATATGACTAAAGAATATTTTTTACCATCTGTTGTTCAGGAAATGATTAATGAAAACAAAGTAACGGTTACGGTATTACCTGTAATGAGTAAATGGATTGGAGTTACATTTCCGCAGGACAGTACGAATGTGAAAAGACATTTACAATCACTTATCAAAAGTCAAGTCTATCCAACAAACCTATGGAAGTAGCTGAATTTAAACAAATTGCAAATGCTTTTGGACTTGATTCCAATCAATGGTATTTTGAGCAATTTGGCGGCGGACACATCAATACAACATTTTGTTTAAGTCAGAAATGCGAATTAATTCCTAAATTCATTTTACAAAAAATAAATATACAGGTATTTCCATTGCCCGAAAAAATTGCCAATAATTGGAAACTTGCCTACGAAACTATTCGAAATAATAGTTCAGCATATCAGATGATTATGTTTATTCAAACAGTTAAAGGAAGGAACTATTTTTATAGTGATAATGGCGATTGTTGGAGGCTAATACCTTTTGTTTCAAATACATATACCTGTGAGTCTGTTGAAAAGCCGGTGCAGGCATATCAAACGGCTTTTGCATTTGGAAATTTTGCCAGAATGCTCGATGGCTTGAATTTGAAAGATTTCTCTGATCCTATTCCGAATTTCCATAATCTTGATTTCAGAGAAAAAGAATTTGAATTGTCATTGGCGTCAGCCTCCACAACTCGATTGCAAGTAGCTCATAATCTTCTCCTTAATAAAAAATCTTTTTCATTTATCACCGCCGAATTGGCGTCGCTGATTCATAATAACATACTCCCTCCACGCCTGATGCATCACGATGCAAAAATTGCCAATATTTTATATTCAGTAAAAACCCAACTTCCGCATTGTATAGTAGATTTCGACACGCTGATGCCTGGAACTATCATTTCTGATATTGGTGATATGCTACGGACTATGACAACTCAAACGGCAGAAGATGAGCCAGATGTGACCAAAATATCATTCAGGGAGGATTTTGTTGCTGCCATTTTAAATGGTTATCTTGAAGCTACTGGCAATATGTTGACAGCAGTTGAAAGGAGAAGTTTGTATTTTGGTGGATTGGCACTCGTTTATATGCAGGCAATCAGGTTTTTAACAGATTTTTTGAATAATGACAGTTATTATCATATTCATTATCCAGAACATAATTTTGTTCGTGCCAGGGCTCAATTTAATTTATTGAATCTGATGGTCGAAAAACGACAAAAAATAGAAACTACCTATCTTGGTTAGATCGTTTTAATTATAAGAAACAATTATGTAATCAACTTGTTATGTCAAATATAAATGAGTTGAATCAGGATGTAAATCGGTAAAAGTACTACGAGTGAAAACTTGAAAATATAACTGAAAAATTCTGGCATCTTAATATTGTGTTCCTCGGCAATGGCTTTCACCATAAAATTTGGCCCGTTTCCGATATATGTCATCGAGCCAAACATCACTGCTCCAAGCGAAATAGCAGCCAATATTGATTCTGGAATGCCTCCAATTAAATTTGTGTCTAAAAATGAAGGAAGCATACCTTTAGCAACTTCATAAAAAACCAACGCTGTTGGTGCATTATCTAAAAATGAACTTAAACTACCCGAAAAATAATAATATTCCACCGGATTTTTTAGGCCGAATGTCGCTGCATTAGTTTTCAGATAAATGAGTGTTGGCACCATTGTAATGAAAATTCCCAAAAACAAAAATGCAACTTCTGTGATTGGAGCCCAATTGAAATTGTTGTAGATTCTCAGGCTTTTTTTTGTAAAAAATAAGGACATTATTACGAGAATCAACATAACAATTTCTCTAATAAAGGAAGAAAATGGATTCTCTTTGATGGTATCTATATAATTTTCATTTATCATAGCCACTGATAAAACGATTCCAATTAAGAATAAGAAATTGATGGAACCCTCGATGCGTAAAGGTTCTATGTTTTCTTTGTCGAATTTTATATCCGTAACCGATTCCTTTTTATGGAAATATAAATCAGTACAAAAATAGACAAGCAATAGCAATCCATTTAAAGTAGCCCATTCACGTGTGAGCGAAAAAAACCAGGTGAAAGGTACACCTTTCAGGTATAATAGGAATAGTGGCGGATCGCCTAACGGCGTAAGCAGTCCACCACAATTGGCCACAATAGCTATGAAAAAAAGTATGGTATGAACCCTGAATTTTCTTTCGGAATTGGTATTTATCAATGGTCTTATCAAAAGCATAGCAGCACCTGTTGTACCCATAAATGATGCAAGAATCGCCCCGATTGCTAAAAAAAGTGTGTTTACGATAGGTTTGGCTTCGATATCACCTTTAAGGGCAATTCCTCCGGTTATAACGAAAAGTGAACCTAACAAAATGATAAAAGGAACGTAATCAAAAAGAAGATTATGGAGAATTGAATATCCTAATCCATTGTAAATCATATAAATAGATGTTGGGATGCCCAGCGCCAACGAAATAAGCAATTTATTTTTGTTTTGTTCCCACCAATGATTGAAAAAAAGTGGACCCAAAGCAATAGTAAGCAGCAGAATCACAAATGGAATTGAAATCCATATTGAAGGAGTGAATGTTTGAGTCATATTAATTATCGCTAAAAATGCAGGCTAAATTAGGGTTTTGTTTTTGAAAAACTGAAAAATCATTTTTTTAGGTCGGGAGATTTTGAATACTTTTGGCAAGTAAAAACAATAATTTGATATGATAAAAATTGATGAAACTTTTATAGAAACGATATCACAAAAAGCTAAATCTTCATCCCGTTTAAGGATGAATTATAATTATCATCCTCAGCTTGACGATTTGCTGCAGCGAATGTTAAATGCAATGGAACCAGGCACTTATATTCAACCACATAAACATCAGGATCCAGATAAAACAGAAGTTTTCTTTTGTCTGAGAGGTAAAATTGCAGTTGTAGAATTTTCAAATGAAGGAAAAATCATAGATTTTATTATATTAGACACGCAATCAGGTAATTACGCTTGTGAAATCCCTCCGCGAACCTGGCATACCGTTATCAGTCTCGAAATTGGATCGGTAGCTTATGAAATTAAAAATGGACCCTATAATCCCATTGACGACAAAAATTTTGCTTCGTGGGCACCGAAGGAAGGCCATGAATCTTGTGCTGCATATTTGCAATCTGTGATCGAAAAGTTGATAGTAAATAATTAATATATTGTATTTCAGGTGAATATGTAATATTTTAATCTATAAAACTCACTACTCACTTCTCACTACTCACCACTTACTATTCTCTACGCACTATTCGGGGTGTTTTCGTAAATTTGCCACTGAAAATTCACTTATTATTATGGCCCAGAAACCCTCGATACCCAAAGGAATGCGCGATTTTGATCCGCAAACAATGGTGAAACGTAACTTTATTTTCGATACAATCAAAAGTGTTTTCAAGCGATTTGGTTATCTTCCAATCGAAACGCCCGCTATGGAAAATCTTTCTACTTTACTTGGTAAATATGGTGAAGAAGGAGATAAGCTTTTGTTCAAAGTATTGAATTCAGGCGATTTCTTATCTGGTGTTGACCAACATGTTGAAGGTCTGAATGCGCAGAAAATGGCACTTCAAATCAGTGAAAAAGGCCTGAGATATGACTTAACAGTTCCTTTTGCGCGGTTTGTAGTTCAATATCGAAACGACATTGTTTTTCCGTTCAAGCGATACCAGATTCAACCTGTTTGGCGGGCCGATCGGCCGCAAAAAGGCCGTTACCGCGAGTTTTATCAATGCGATGTGGATGTGGTTGGCAGTGATTCGCTATTGAATGAAGCTGAATTGGTTCAAATTGTAGATGATGTTTTTAAGTTATTGAATATCAATGTTATCGTTAAGATTAACAATCGTAAAATTCTTTCCGGAATTGCTGAATATATTGGTGCTGTCGATAAACTGATTGATATTACGGTTGCTATTGATAAACTGGATAAGATTGGAATTGAATTAGTAAATAAAGAATTGACAGACAAAGGATTATCTGAAAATTCAATTGCTTTATTGCAACCAATATTATTTATGTCGGGTAATTCCCGTGAAAAAATCGAAAGTCTTAAATCTTTAATTGGTAATACGGAATGTGGCTTAAAGGGGATTGAGGAAATTAGTGTTTTATTTAATTACTTGGATTCCTTTAAGTTAAATCTTGATTTTGAGCTTGATTTAACCTTGGCGCGTGGCTTGAACTATTATACCGGAGCCATTTTTGAAGTGAAAGCCAAAGACGCTTCAATGGGAAGTATCTGTGGTGGTGGTCGTTACGACGATTTAACCGGAATTTTTGGCATGCCTGATGTTTCCGGAGTTGGGATAAGTTTTGGGGCTGACAGGATTTATGATGTGATGACAGAATTATCACTTTTCCCCGAAGGAACTTCTGAAACGACGGTTGCACTATTTGTAAATTTTGGCGAAACAGAAGAAGCCTATTGTCTGCCATTTGTGCAGCAACTACGCAATGCAGGCTTGAACACAGAGATATTTCCTGATCATGAAAAGATGAAAAAGCAGATCAAATATGCCGACCAGAAAAAGATTCCATTCGTAATAATTGCAGGTGAAAACGAAATAGCTCAAAATCAATTCACTGTGAAACAGATGAATTCCGGTGAGCAGATTGCAGTCGATAAAAATGAATTGGTCATTTTGATCAGAAAGTTGATGAAACTTGTTTAACAAACTTTTATGAAAATACATGCCATCAGCGCAGAAAAACTGACTTTTAAAAAGGTTTTCGATATTATCAATGAGGATTACCAGCTTGAGATTTCTGACGAAGCCAAAGCAAAAATCATTCATTGTCG
>CANNKD010000117.1 GCA_947505205.1 Bacteroidota bacterium
GACTTGTAAATTCAGTTGGTTGCGACAGTTCAGCAACTTTGACTTTATCTCTTAAACCGACAAGCACATCGACAACTAATCTTAGCATTTGCCCTAGTCAATTGCCTTTTACTTGGAACGGATTGACGTTTGATAGTGCAGGTACAAAAACTAAATCAGGACTTGTAAATTCAGTTGGTTGTGACAGTTCAGCAACTTTGACTTTATCTCTTAAACCGATAAGCACATCGACTAATAATCTTAGCATTTGCCCTAATCAATTACCTTTCACTTGGAACGGCTTGACATTTGATAGTGCGGGTACAAAAACTAAATCAGGACTTGTAAATTCAGTTGGTTGCGACAGTTCAGCAACTTTGACTTTATCTCTTAAACCTACAAGCACATCGACAACTAATCTTAGCATTTGCCCTAGTCAATTACCTTTTACTTGGAACGGCTTAACATTTGATAGTGCTGGAACTAAAACAAAGGCAGGCCTTATAAATTCAGTTGGTTGTGACAGTTCAGCAACTTTAAACCTGAATTTATATCCTAATCCAATAGTTGGTGTAATTATTGGCCCACAAACTGGATTATTCACATCAACAAATTATGTTTACACAGTAACACAACAATTAAATGTAACTTACAATTGGACAGCAACAAATGCTGTTATTGTATCTGGACAAGGCACTAATTCAATAAATGTGCAATTTACGAATGCTGGTCCTAGTAAAATAACTTCAGAAATTATAAGCAATCAAGGTTGTCGAGACTCATCTAGCCTAACTTTAACCATTGGGACTGTTGGAATAAATAAGATAAAAACAAATTATGAGATAACCGCATTTCCTAACCCGACAGATGGTCAATTAAACATCATTGTTGATAATAGATTATTGGGTTGTAATTATAAATTAATTGACTATACAGGCAAAATTGTGTTAACAGGATTTATAGAAAAAGAAAATGAAATTATTCAACTTGGCAGCATACCAAACGGAATTTACCTATTAAATATAGGTGACAGTTTAAGACCGAATTTCAAGATAATTAAACAGCATTAATTGCATGACGATAAAAAACCACTGGTTATAACATTTAGCAGAGTAGACGAAAAAGGCTCGTGAAAAAGCCCCGTGGGATGGCCTGACGGGGCTTTTTTGTTCTACTCTGTGTTGACTGAAATCGAGTCGCTGTAAACAAGGCACCCCTTGGGTATAAAGTAAGCCGTATTTTTTGCTTTGCTTGGATTTTGCTGTTGTTGGTTTTAAACTTCAGCGATTTTTTGGTCATTGTTTTCTCGCCAATTTCAGCCTTCTTTCAACTTTACCGACATTTATTATTTCAACTTGTCTTTTGACAAGCGGATTTCTTCGCTTGGGGCAACAGCTTTCCCCTACGATCTTTGATCGTTCAAAAAAAAGGCCGCTTCTTCCCCTAAAGTTTTCTTAACAGGCTATTCCCGTTTTATCTGTTCATGGCTGTTGATTGTTATTTTTTCTAAGCGCCCAACACCGCAACATGGACATAAAAACGGATCCTTCCCCATCTGCTCTGCCAGTCTTTGTTCGTAACTTGTTCTGAGTAAAACCGGGTGTTGCGGTAGTTTCATTTTAGCCAGTATCTGATTCACTTTCCTCTTGCGCCTGTTGTTGCCCAAATAGCCATAATGCCTTATTTTACAGTAACGGAATGGCAATATATGCTGCTCAAACCTGCGGATAAATTCTTTGGCCGCTAAGGTTATTTCCTTTTTCTTATTGCCATCGGCATAGTCCTTGTACCTAAAAGTAACGTCGCCTTGCTCATCTACTTTCTTTATCCGATGATTGCTAATGGCCACTTTGTGTGTGTACCTTCCCAGGTATTCTACCACCTGCTGCGGCCCGCCAAAAGGCTGTTTGGCATATACTATCCACCGTGTGTGAAACAGTGTGTTTAAAAGGCCCTTCCAGTTTTGCTGCTGGTCGTAACTCAAATCAATCTTGTTTTCTTCCTTTAGCTTTCGCAATTGTTTTAAGAAATAGGATTTATAAACCAACTCCAGTGCCTGAACAGGGAACAAACTGCCATACTTGCTCTTCTTTGCCTCCACCCAATCGTCATGCGCATTGGTGCCTCCGCCACTCACAATGCAATGCACATGTGGATGAAAGCTCAGTTGCTGCCCCCATGTGTGTAGCACACTCGTTATGCCAGGTTGTCCGCCTATGTATTGCGGGTCATTTGCAAACTTTAATAAGGTACTGGAAGATGCGTTAAACAATAAATCGAACATCACTTTTCTATTGCCCATGATGATGCTGTTTAACTGATGCGGCAAGGTAAATACCACGTGGTAATATTTGCAGGGAAGCAATTCCTTTAAGCGACTTTCTATCCACTCTTCCTTTTTGCTGTTGCCGCAATTGGGACAATGGCGATTTCTGCAACTGTGGTATATCTTTTCTTTGTAAGCGCAGCTAGCCTCATTGCAGGCATAATAATGAAATCCTTGCTCTGGCGTACGACAGGTTTCTATTTTGCTGAGTGTTCTGTATGAACCTTGATGTGTGTGTGCGGGCCAGTGTTTAAACCTTTGCAACACCAGTTGCAGTGAGGGCCGAAGGCTATTGGTTTGCATTATTTCTGACATAATGAACTTTGGTTTATTGAAATAAACTCTAAAGGATTTTTTTTATGCAGGGTATCAAGCGGGCTCACCAGACCATAGCGCTTTTTGGTTTGGAGGTGCAAATAAATCATCGTGGTTTCTATCCGGCTATGACCCAGTAATTCTTTGATGGTATGGATGTCGGAGCCATTATCAAGCATATGGGTGGCAAAGGAATGACGCAGGGTGTGCGTATTATATCCCTTATGGGCCAATTGCGCCTTTATCATACATTGATGCAAGGCATGCTGAATACTTCTCACATGCATCGGTTCTCCGGGTGTTTGCCCTTCAAACAAATAAACCTGGGGCCGGTGTTTGCGGAAATAGCTCCGTAAGGTGTCTAAACAGGCATGCGACAATACCGTGTAGCGGTCTTTCTTACCCTTGCCCTGAACCACCTTCAAACGCATGTGTGCACTTTCTATGCTGGTAATTTTTAGTAAGCTGCTTTCCTCGAGCCGGATTCCGCTGCTGTATATCAACTCAACAATGGCTCTTTGTTTGATGGTTTCACATGCGTTGAGCAATTGCAATACCTCATCCTCACGCATCACATTGGGAAGCCTGAACTCCTTCTTGGGATACAGTTTGGATGGCAGCTCATAAGGCTTTTTGAGTATTTGCTTATAAAAAAACGAAATACTCTGAGCCACGCTTCTGCATTTGGCATGGCTGGAATTAAACGTCTTTTTGAGGTACAGAATATAAGCCTCAATCTGTTCCTGACTAATACAATCAGGCTTTTCATCCGGATAATACTCCAACAAAAACCTCACCTCACGCATATAACTGCGAATGGATTTGGGTGAATAATTCCCCACCGTCATGGTGGTCTCTAGCTTGCTCAAATAACCTTGAGCTGCTTCACTTAAACTTTTTTTTGATTGTTCATAAAATTGTAATAATTTGAACCATGAAAATAGGAAAAATTCCTGTAAGGTTTCAGTTCAACACACGTTTGGCGCAATGGGGGCTAACATCGTTCATTGGAAGTTTGTGCTTCTATTGTAAATTTGTGTTGGCAGACAATTTAGTTTTCCAAAATCCCCCACTGCGCCAAGCGTGGGAACGTTACCTGCAAGCCTAAAAAGACGACATCGCATAAATGAACGACATCGCAAGACATAAAAACGCAACGAGACAAACTAATCATTTAGAAAACCGACATCCAATCCAAGACTTCTGTATTTTTATTTTTTCTCAGTGCTCATTTTTTAAAATCAATTTTAGCCAAACGCACAAATGGCAGATTTACTTTTGCCCAACACACTAGTCAATATTTTGAAAAACCAAAAGAGTCATTCTTCCCTAACAATGAATATTACCTATGGTTGTCAACAACGAGATACTAACAGCATTAATTCACTGCAATTATAAAGCCTACTTAAAAGGTCAAAATTTTCAATCCTCAAAATCAGACTTTGAAATTGTTATTAATGAACTAAGGGAAATTCAAAAACAGAATTACTTCGCTAAAAATTTGGTAAACCAAGAATTTAAGAACCAATTATTCAACGACAAAAATCATTATGAACTAAACCAAATTTACATAGATACGACATTTAAAAATGACAAAATAAATATTAAAGTGGATGGATTTTATTTTGTCGAAAATAAAATATTGCCTATCCTTATAAGTCCGTTAGAAAAAGTGACTAAAATTGATAGGTTAACTATTGCACTTCAATCACATTTCATTCAGGGAGAATTTAAATTGAAGATTGATTCGGCTAAAATTGTATTTGGAAAACAACTAAAAGAAACAAAATTAAAACTCCCTACTTTTCAAAAAGAAATTAGGCAAATTCTCTCTTCGATAAAGAAAATTGAGAATGCTGTTCATTCGCCTGCATTTTATAAAAACACGCATTGTCAAGTTTGTGAGTTTAGTAAAGACTGTCTTGAAAAACTTCGAGAGAGAGATGACTTGAGCCTTCTAGGTAATTTGAAAGAAAAAGAGATAGAGCAGAAAAACAATAGAGGTGTTTTTTCTGTAAAACAATTATCATACACATTCAGACCTAAAAAGAATCCATATCGTAAGAGAAAGTTTTTACCAGAATTAAAGGCATTAGCAATTCGTGAACAAAAAACTTTCATTCAAGAAATTCCTAATTTGACTCAACCAAGAGTTGAAATATTTATGGATATAGAAGGTGTTCCCGATAGGAATTTTTATTATTTGATAGGAGTGGTTGTAAAAGAAGGTGAAAAAATATGCGAGTATTCGTTTTGGGCTGACACCATAGAAAAGCAACAAGATATATTTATTCAAATGCTCGATTCATTTAGAGGTCTGAATGATTTTGTTGTTTACCACTATGGGGCGTATGAAATTCAAGCATTGAAACAAATTGCTAAAAATATTTCGAAATCATATCAAGATAAACTCAATTTTATCATCTCACATTCAGTTAACATTTTAAACTTTATATCAAATGATGTTTATACCCCAACCTATACAAATGGCTTAAAAGACATTGCTTTTCACTTAGGATTTGTTTGGTCTGATGAAAAAGCATCAGGTTTACAAAGCATATTTTGGCGTTACAAGTGGGAACTGACGAACGATTCAGAATTTAAGAGCAAGCTTTTGAAATATAATATTGAAGATTGTAATGCTTTATTAAGGATTAAAAATTGGCTTCAATCCTTATCAGGTAGTGGCGATAAAGAAGTATTGACAAATTCATTAAAACAACAAAATATTTTTAAATGGGGTGTGACAGTTTTTGCTATTGACCATTTTAATGAAATAAATGCAAAAGCATATTTTGACTATCAAAGAGAACATATTTTTTTGAGAACAGAAAAGAAAGTTTACAGAGCAATTACAAAGAAAAAAGAAGCATCGAAAAGATATAATAAAGTTGACAAAAAAGTAAACTTATTTCCGGAAAACTGTGAGAAATGCAAAAGTGTCAATATTAAAAAAATTCGCTCAAGCAAAAAAACACAAATAGATTTAGTCTTTATGAAACAAGGTATTAAAAAGCAGGTAACTGAATATGAAGGTGGAGCTTATAGATGTCTAGGGTGCCAGAGTAACTTTATGGTTGAAAATATGCAAACATTACCCCAATATGGATACAACCTTATGCTATGGTCTGTTAATCAGAAAATACAATACAAATTAAGTTCTGAAAGTATAATTAATTTACTGAAAGATTCCTTTAAAATTAGTGTTTCCAACACTCAAATGACCCGTTTCAAAGAAATTGTTGCAAAAAAGTATATAACAACTTTCAAAGATATTATTAAAAACATGGAGCATTCCAACCTTATTCATACTGATGAGACGATTGCAAGAATAAAAGGTATTGACGGGTATGTTTGGGTCTTTGCTAACTATGACAGCGTCTATTATGAATTTCGAGAAACAAGAGAACCTGAATTTTTGAAAGAACTACTCAAAGATTTTAATGGTGTTCTGGTTTCCGATTTTTATACAGGTTATGATTCTCTAGAATGTGACCAACAAAAGTGTCTTGTGCATCTAATTCGTGACTTAAACGAAGATTTTTTGAAAAATCAATTGGATGAAGAATTTAAAAATATTGTGACTGAATTTGGAAATTTGCTTCGAAAGATCATTGAGACAATTGATAAATACGGTTTGAAACAAATCCATTTAAACAAACATATAAAGGATGTTGAAAAATTTTACTCAAAAGTAGTTGCTAAAGAGTTTGAATCTGAATTAGCTTTTTCATATAAAAAAAGACTTATAAAATATCGAGAGAAACTATTTTTGTTTTTAAAATTTGATGGAATTCCTTGGAACAATAATAATGCAGAACACGCTATTAAACCTTTTGCTAAATGGAGAAAGAAAATCAGTAAAAGTCTTACTCCACAAAACATTGAGAATCATTTAATTTTACTATCCATCCTCGAAACTTGTAAATATCAAGGAATAAACTTCTACGATTTTTTAATTTCAGGTGCAAGTAGTATTTATAATTTTTCAGAAAAATGAGTTCTTGTCCCAAATATTTGCTAATTTTGGGACGAAATAAATCGTAATGGAACGACCAATAGTAGAAAATAAGATTGCCGAAGTGCTGAAATCACACCCAAAAGGAAGTGTTCTTTTTGTGGATAACTTCTTAGACTATGGAAATCCAGAAAGTGTTAAGAAAGCATTGTTACGATTGAAAGAAAAGAAAATACTTGTTCGCTTGGCTCACGGTATTTACTTATACCCCAAAATCGACAAAGAACTTGGAGTTCTCTTCCCATCAACCGAAGACATAGCCAAAGCAATTGCAAGACGAGACAGAGCAAGAATTGTCCCAACAGGAGTTCAAGCGTTGAATAAATTGGGATTATCAACCCAAGTTCCTATGAAAGTGGTTTATCTGACGGATGGAGCAGCAAGAAGCATTAAAGTTGGAAAACGAACAATTACTTTTAAAAATACAAGCCCAAAAAATTTAATGGCACAAGGCGAAATAAGCAGTTTAGTAATTCAAGCACTAAAAACTATTGGTCAATTAAAAGTAGATGATGAAACACTTTTAAAAATTCAAACACTTCTCCAAAAGGAAAAAATAGAGAATAGATTGAATGATGCCAAACTTGCACCAGCTTGGATAAACAAAATATTAATAAAATCCATTCGATGAATACCAACTGGCTAACATTATCAAAAGAAAGAAGAATTGAAATTCTTAATCAGGCAACAGAACTAACAGGTTTGCCTTCGGTAGCTATTGAAAAAGATTGGTGGGTAACATTAGCATTGAACGCTTCATTCTCTTTGTCTTACAGTAAAAATATAGTTTTCAAAGGTGGCACTTCTTTGAGCAAAGGATGGAATTTGATAGAACGATTTTCGGAAGATATTGACTTGGCAATTGACAGAAAGTTTTTTGGGTTTGAAGGCGACATCAGTAAAACGCAAATCAAAAATCTAAGGAAACAATCTTGTGAATTCATATCAACGATTTTCCTTGCCGATTTAACTAAAATATTGAATGAATGGAAAGCAATTAGCGAATGTAAACTAATTGCACAACCAATAAAAGATTCAGACAAAGACCCACAGGTAATTGAAATTCATTATAATTCAGTAATTGACACATCGGAATATTTACCTCAAAGAGTTTTGATAGAAGTAAGTGTAGACGGTAAGTAATAATGCACGATTTTTGGCAATTAGGAATGCAGAGTTTTTGGCAACAATGCTACACAACTTTCGGTAACATGAATACACAACTTTAGCTAAAAGTT
The DNA here is from genome assembly GCA_947505205.1 of Bacteroidota bacterium. Taxonomy (GTDB): domain Bacteria; phylum Bacteroidota; class Bacteroidia; order Bacteroidales; family F082; genus CAJBPB01. Next base: position 7,877 of record CANNKD010000117.1, read on the forward strand.
TTGGTTAATTTTTTTTTAAGATTCAAAAAAAGTTTGACGGTTTTGTAATCGGTAACTTTCACCAGCAAGATTTATCACCTCACAACGAAAAAGCAATCTATCCAATAAAGCGGTTGCAATCACTTCATCATCGAGCATTTTAGCCCATTCTGTTGGTTTTTTATTTGTTGTAATTACTATAGAAGTTGATTCATAAATGTGGTTAATGAAGTTAAAAAAAGCAACTGCCAGATTTTTTTCTAACGGAAAAAGCATAATATCATCAATAACAATCAGGTTCGATTTCAATAATCTTTTGTATTCAACCGTTTGGGATTTAACAAAATCCTTTGTTTTCAGGGTGTTTATAATGTCTTCCATGGATCTGAAGTAGGCTTTGTATCCAGCCTTTACAGCATCCCGGCAGAGTCCGGCAGCTAAAAAAGTTTTACCGGTTCCAGATGGTCCCATTAAGACCATATTGAACAGTTGATCCACCCAGTTAAGTTCTCTTAGTTGCGCCAATCGGGTTGTTTTCAGTCCGTTTTGAACAGCATCATAATGCTCCAGATTGGTGCTTCTGGGTAATCCAGCTGCCTTTGTTCGCTTTGCTTCATCCTTTCCCTGCCGGTGTGCAGCTTCACTTTGAAGCAATTCTAACGTAAATTGCATAAAGCCCATCCCGTTTTGTTCTGCATGTGTGACCATTTCTTCCAGATTTAACTCAATGCCACCAAGCATAAACTTGGTACAGAGTTGTTTGATTTCTTGTTTTTGTGTTTCCATTTTTGTTTGATTTATTTATTTTGTTTTTTTTGGATCCGATAGCTATCGGATGAGTTTTATTAGGCATAGTTCTTAGAATGATTTAGGATTATCATTGCGGCATCAAGTAAAGCGGAATTGAGCTCTGCTGGAGAGCAACTCACCAGGAATAACTTGATTGACTAGAATGTTAGGGTGCCTCATTCGCCTGAGGCACCCTTATCGTTACTGATTAGTGAAATAAGTATCATAAGTATTTAGATCACTTTGATTGGGGACAATATCCGCATTCACCCTGCTTTCGCCATTTAAGGGGTTAAGCTGAATGATCTTTGGATACTCTTCACAATCCTTTACTTGCTTCTGTTTAATTGTTTCTACGATCGCTTTATAGTCATTAGCACTATATATTTTATGCAGGCAAGCATAGTTTAATGCTTCTGATGCAATGTGAGGATCAAGGTCCTTAACGGTCGCTTTCAGCATTTGGATCTGATCGCGGATATATCTGGGCTTACTTTTTTTTATTTGCTCAACCCAGATCAGTGCCTGTAGTTTGTTCTCCATCAATTCACTGAAGTCAAACATCATTTCTATGATGGCTGAGTTTTTATCCCGCTTATGATCTGTTAACTGAAATTTTTGTCCTTTTAGTTTGGAGATAATATGGCGACAGATTTCTTCCTCCTTTTGGTTCAGAAGTATCAAGAGTTCTGAGTTTACTTTTAAAAGAATCTTTGTTCCTTTCCCCTTATAGGTCCCTAACGGCAAGCTGTATGTGTTGCTCTTATAGGATATCTTATTGTCTTTATGAACCGAGTAAACAGGATACTTTTCAGGTTCAGCAATCACCGGGTTCCAAGGTGCCAGAAAATCCTTCTCTATATAAAATTCTTCAGTTGGAATCTTCTTTGTTGTCCCATGCTCCTGTGCATTTGCAGTTCGTGCCAGCCATGCTCTTGCTTCATCATTAAGAGTTTCTATGTCCCTAAACGGGCGGTTATATAGAAAATTCTGTTTAACATATTTGACTACATTTTCCACCTTTCCCTTGCTCTCAGGATCTGCCTTTCTGCAAAAATGTGTGACAAAGTTGCATTGGTTCACATACGCCCGGAATCCTGAGGTTAGAATAAGGTCGCCATGGTTTTCAGATACCATGAATAAAGTATCCTGGTCATAAACAATTTCATCTGGGCGGCCGTTAACAAATTCAAAGGCAGACTCATGTGCATCAATCACCAATGGTGTGGTAAAAGAAAGGTCTTTAAATAAAACATATTTATAACGTGAACGAGATAGAATAAACGTGAAGAATTGGACCTTCTGAGTTTTACCCAAGGTAGTTTTCATGTTATAAAATCCAAAATCCACCTGAGCTTGCAACCCATAGGGAAGCTCAGGAACACTGGCATATTCTCTAACTGGTTCCAATTTAAGTATCCCATATTTCAGCCGAACATACTGAACAAAGTTGAATACTGTTTTATTTGCTACAACAGGGAAATCCTGATGTAATTCCTTCAACCAGTCGTGCATTTGCGCTGCTGGCGTGCCTGGAAAAAGCTGAAGCTTCCCTTTTACAAAGGACTCATAATCATCCAATGTTCGCTTTCTTCCCTTGGTTTGCTCCAGTTCTATCTGGAACTCCTCCTCACTGATTGCCAGTAAGTGTTTGGCTGTGCGCCAATTGATCCCATAATATTCGGCGATCTTCTTTGTAGAAAATCCGTCCCGAGCCATTTGGTTAACTAAATGATACAACATAAGTTTGCTTAAATAATAGTTCATAATAACCTTGTCTTTTTGGTACAGGACAAAGGTTGTTTTTTCTTTCAGAGGGCATGCCCTCTGAAAGAAAAACTATGTATTCATTGTTACCGAATGTTGTGTAGTATTGTTACCAATTATTGTGTATTCCTAATTACCGAAAGTTGTGTATTATTATTTACCGTTCACA
>CANNKD010000118.1 GCA_947505205.1 Bacteroidota bacterium
GAAAAAAATAGGTTAATTCATAAAAAAATTAACTTTGCGTGTAATTAAAAGGGTTTAATTAATTGTTACGAGAGGCGTATTTGTGAATGGGTAGTCGTAGATTTTTTTTGTTTTTATTGGGTTTGTTTATTGTGTCTTTCGAATGCTTCTCTCAGGAATCTCCAGGAATAGTTCAAAGTAATTATGGCGGCTCAATGATGGCAAGGCTGAATCCGTCAACGATGCTTCAATCAAAAGTTTATATGGATTTTAACGTGATTTCATTCACTGCTTTCGGGCAAAATGACTTCGCCTATGTGCCTGGAAGCGACATTAACATCATACCTCTTGTTACAGGCCAGGAAGCATTTCCAACATTTCCTCCATCAGACAATAACTTCAAGTATTCAAAAAATCAGAAAACAAAATCGGTTTCCGCCATATCAAATGTTTATGCATTTTCGGGCATGGTTCAGATAAAAGATCAGGTATTTGCTTTTCATACCGCCGTTCGAAGTTATACATCAGGTCATAATCTTCCATACGAAATTCCGGTTTTAGGGGCAGAATCGATGGCTTATACTCCGCTTCATAATATTAATTTCATCGACAATAAATTTTCGGCTGCTTCACTCAACTGGGCTGAAATAGGTTTTAGCTATGCAACCACGATCTATCAGGAAAGTGTTGATCATTGGGCGGCTGGTATTACTGTAAATAGGCTTATGGGATTAGGCGCAGGTTTTGTGAAAGCTCAAAATGTCGATTATGTGGTTCTTAATAGAAATACTATACAGATTAATGATATGAATGTTGATGCGGGAATGGCATTACCTATTGATTATCAGACCAATGAAATTCTCACAAATCCACTTTTTAAAGGTGGAGGTTTCGGTTTTGATCTGGGTTTGACCTATACGCGCAAAACAGATGGTTTCCAATACAATCATTCAAGAAGATTGTGTGAAGACAATTACAAAGAATATGACTGGCGCTTTGGCGTATCAATCCTTGATTTAGGATCCATTTCTTTCAAAAATAATGCACAATTGCATCAGTTTAACAATGTAAATGCACTTCTTGAGAACATTGACAAAATGAATTTCACGAATGTGGATCAGTTGATGGGCGAACTTAGCACTAAACTTTTGGGAGATCCAAATGCTTCGCTTATAGGAGATTCTTTTAAAATTGGTTTGCCCACCGCTTTCAGTGCTCAATACGATTATCATTTGTCACCCGATTGGTATTTGAATGCCACCATTGTGCATCCTTTTTCGATTAGCCAATACAGCGTCAGACGACCTGCTGAAATCGCCATATCACCTCGTTATGAAACGGATTGGTTCGAGTTTATGGGCGCCTTAAGTCTGTATGAATACCAAACCGTGCGTATGGGTGCTGCCGTCAGAATGGGTATTTTAACCATCGGATCTGATCAATTGGCTACATTGCTTGGTTTCGGAAAAATTCAGGGAATGGATATATATGCATCCGTCAAAATAAACTTCCGCAAAGGTGTTTGTCTCTTTGAAGAGGATTCAGGCGCATGTTCGACAGATTATAGTTACAAACCTCGCCGAAAATCTTTACTCCACCCAAGGAGATAAACAGGCAAAATCACCTGAAATCGTTAATTTCAAACTAATTTTATTTTATTTATAAATGCTTCATATTCATGATGTTGAATAATTTGTGATTGAAATATTTATTTTTTTTCTTGAAAACTTGTTTTTGAATAAAGAAAAATCTTAAAATTGCATTCGTTATTAATGATACCAATATCAGATAGTTAAGATATTATCAACTGAAAGTATTCCTAAAAATGGCGCTCAACAAGACGCGTATATTTATCTTTTGCCATAAAACCCAATTAGGTATTAGGTTTCAACATTTATCTAAAATGAATATCTGAAACAATCCACCACTTTGTTTATTTTTGAAATAGCAGTGACTATTCTATTATATGATAAATCCAAATTATTTACCGCTAACTAAATTCTGTTAAACCATCACCTATGAAAACGCTTAAGACAAAAACTCGAATTGTAGAATCTATCAACGATGACCTGATTCGCAAAGCAGGAAAAAAAATTCCAAACAAGCGCGACCGTAAAATTTCAATCTATAATCCGATTGATGAAGATGAAGATAATATTGAAGTTGATAATCTTTTTGATTATGACCTTGATGCAATAGATGGGGATGGTGATCTGGACTATTAATCCGACCTGATAATTATTTTTTCTTAACAGAACTATCTGTTAATCTGAATGATTCATCATACAAAACAGGTGAATCGTATTATAAAGCTAATCGAGATTTTTAGCGATGAGCAAATAATAGATACTTTATTATGTGATGATTGTTAGTTCGTTTCTTTCTCTGGAAAGATTAAAGACGCGATGATCGACACCAAAAGCACACCCATGATTATTAGCAAGGAGAGTACGATAGGGAAATGAAAAAAACCTGCAATACTCATCTTCACACCCACAAAAATAAGAATAGCCGCCAACCCATATTTTAAATAATGGAAATATTTGGTAATTCCGGCAAGTGCAAAATAAAGTGCTCTTAAACCTAGTATTGCAAAAACATTGGAAGAAAAGATTATGAACGGATCATGTGAAATCGCCAGAATTGCAGGAATAGAGTCGGTTGCAAAAATTACATCCGTAAACTCGATGATTATCAATACAATAAATAATGGAGTAGCATAGGATTTGTGATTTATTTTTACAAAAAATTTATTGCCATGCATTTCAGGCGTAACAGGTAAAAATCTTTTAAACAGGCGAACCATTGGGTTTTTATTAGGATCAATTTGTTCCTCCTTATGGAACAACATCTTAATCCCTGTAAATACCAGAAACGCTCCAAAAACATAGATAATCCAACTAAAACGCTGAATAAGCGCTACACCGGCAAAAATGAAAATTGCCCGCATAACAAGCGCTCCAAGTATTCCCCAAAAAAGAACTTTGTGCTGATATTTTGGTTCAACATCAAACATTGAAAACAGCATGATGAAAACGAAAAGATTATCTACACTCAGCGCTTTCTCAATTAAATAACCGGTCAAAAACTCCAAACCTTTTTCCTTGCCCATAAAATGGTAAACGCCGTAGTTAAATATCAATGCCATTCCTATCCAAATGGCACTCCATTTCAAGGCTTCTTTTATGCCAACGGCGTGCGATTTGCGATTGAAAACACCCAGGTCAAGTGCTAACATTAAAATGACAAAGGCAATAAAACCTGCCCATAATTCTGGACCTTCTTTCATAAATATTTGGAGTATTATTTGTTTATTTTGAAACGTTTTTGAAAATTTCTATTCAAGCGACTGTATGATTTACTGAACTTTTTCTTTTATTTTTATCGATTGAATCTCAGCAAAAATAGATAAATCCTTTTTTACAAAGGAATATCAATCCTTTCAATTATTGTATATCTTTGGAATTAAATAAGCACAAAGTCATAAAGTATTGATATTCTGTTGATTATATAAATTTGAATAGATCATTAAGAATATCTTTTGACAAGATTTTTACTAAAAATTTGAATAATACGACTCATGGAGAAACAATCGCACGGTGATTTATCGAAACTTAGCTTTGTTGGCGTTGTTGTAACCCTCGGAATTATCTATGGTGATATTGGTACTTCGCCCTTGTATGTACTTAAAGCCATTCTCAGTTCGGCAACAGAAATAAATGAAATGTTAATTTTGGGGGCATTATCTTGTATAATCTGGACGTTGACGCTCCAAACAACAGTTAAGTATGTGATTATCACTTTACGAGCTGACAATAAGGGTGAAGGCGGTATCTTTTCACTTTTTACCTTATTGCGTAAAAGGCGTCGTTGGTTAACGACATTTGCGATTATCGGAGGAAGTACTTTGTTGGCAGACGGCATCATAACTCCTTCAATTACTGTTACATCGGCAGTTGAAGGTTTGAAAATGTTTAATCCAAATATTCCTGTCATTCCAATTGTTCTTTTAATAATTACTGCTCTGTTTTTTGTACAGCAATTTGGGACTACCGTTGTGGGAAAGGCTTTCGGGCCAATTATGCTTTTGTGGTTCAGTACGTTAGGTGTGTTAGGCTTAAATAGTCTTTTAGAAATGCCGATGGTTTTGAAGTCGTTTAATCCATATTATGCATACAATTTGTTAGCACATTATCCAAAAGGAATTTTATTATTAGGCGCGGTTTTTCTATGTACGACGGGAGCGGAGGCTCTTTATACTGATTTGGGTCATTGTGGATTGAAAAATATCCGAACCACATGGGGTTTTGTGAAAGTGATGTTGATTTTAAATTATTTAGGACAAGGAGCATGGGTTCTTAATCATTTAAATAGTCTGACGAACGACACAAATCCCTTTTTCACGGTAATGCCCGTTTGGTTTTTGCCATTTGGTGTTGTGCTTGCAACAATTGCCGCTGTGGTGGCGAGTCAGGCTTTGATAACAGGTTCTTACACCTTAATAAGTGAGGCAATTTCATTGAATTTCTGGCCAAAAATCAGGATAAAGTATCCAGCTTTGGCCAAAGGTCAAATGTATATTCCGGCTATTAACTGGATTTTGTTTTTCAGTTGTTGTTTGGTGATTTTGTTGTTTCAGACATCAGCAAATATGGAGGCGGCCTACGGACTTTCGATCACCATTACCATGTTAATGACCTCTATTTTGATGGTGTTTTATCTCTACACAAGAAGATACCCTTTAGCTTTTGTGGTGCTTTTTGCCCTGGTTTATTTCACCATCGAAGGGGCATTCCTTATTGCCAATATGGATAAATTTGCCCATGGTGGTTGGTTTACGGTTGCTGCGGCATCATTTATTTCACTCATTATGATGATCATGTATCGTGGCAGGCAAGTCCGGAACAGATATATTTCTTTCCATAAAATTGAAAGCTATCTACCAATTATTTCCGATTTGAGTCAAGACACGTCCATACCAAAATATTCGAGTCATCTGGTTTATACAACCCATGCTGATAAACGCACTGATATTGAAGAAAAGACCATCTATTCAATATTGAAGCGTCAGCCGAAACGGGCCGATTATTATTGGATTTTGCATGTTGACATTCTTGATGATCCAAACACCCTTGAATACAAGGTGACGGAAATGTATCCAAATCGTGTTTACAGAGTCGATTTTTATATCGGTTTTAAGGTACAGCCAAGGATTGCCGATTATTTTCTTCAAGTTTTATTCTGTATGCGCGATGAAGGAAAAATTGATTTAATCAGTCCACATCCTTCACTCTCGAAACATGGCATTCAAACAGACTTTCGATTCGTTCACCTTGACAGACGCGTTGAACCTAATAATGATTTGCCATTGCACGAGAAGTTGGCTGTGAATATGTATTATCATTTCAAAAGATGGGGAATCGGTGATATCACCGCTTATGGCCTCGATTCAAGTCTGGTTACGGTAGAGAAAATTCCACTTACTATCCCTTCGAAATCGAAAACTCCAATGATAAAACTTAGGGCTTAATAAATAAGTGAACATTTTATTTGATAATTTCTAATTAATTCGAATCATAATGCGACAAAAATATATTATCGGCGCAGTCATCCCATTTTCGCTGGGAAGCATGATCCTGAACGGTTTAATCAACTATTTGATCCTTTTAAGCCGCAATCAAAGTGAGTTTTCACTCGAAAGCATGAGTTTACATGCCAAAAGTCCATTGGGTGTTTCGCTCTATATGGCTCTGTTACTTACAATTTTGTTTTCGGCTATCGCTTTTACTTTATTAAAAAATGCCACGCAAAAAACGGGTATGGAAAGCAATCCATTGTTGCTTAGGAGCTTTTGGCCTGATGTTTTTGTGATCGTTCTGCGAAATGCGATCTTTTCATTTGGACTGATCATTTTAATATTGGAACTGGTTCAAACTCAGGTGCAATTTAGCTTTGTAAACATCATAACTGCTTCATTCATTGCCGCATTCATGGCGCTTGCAATAACCGGTACCACATTATTTTCGACATTCGATTCTATACTTTCAAATAAAATATAATTCCATGAAACATCTCAGTTTGATATTTCTATCCATGGTTTTATTACTAATTTCATGCAAAAGAGAAGAAATAAGAATAGCATGCGTTGGCGACAGTATTACTGAAGGGGCAGGAACAAAAAATCAAAGCACGAGCAGTTATCCTGTGGTGCTCGATCAATTGCTTGGCAAGGGTTACAATGTGCTCAACTGTGGCAGAAGTGCGGCAACTATGCTCAAAAAAAGTGATTTTTCGTTTTGGGAAACAAACCAGTTGTACAATTTATTTGTTTTTAAACCTGATATTATTACAATTGCTTTGGGAACCAACGACTCGAAAGACCATAATTGGGATGCTGCCAATTTTGAAAATGATTATATCGCACTGATTGATAGTTTAAAAACGCTTTTACCGCAAAGTACGATTTTTATCAGCAATCCACCACCTGCCTTCAATCATTCATGGGGAATTAATGATTCCACAATATGTTTTCAAATCCTTCCGATAATTCAACGAATCAGCAAGCAAGAAAATGTGAAAATTATTGATTTTTACACTCCAATGAAAGATCAAATTCAGCTATTTCCTGATAAAATACATCCCAATGAAGAAGGTGCAACGCTTATGGCAGAAATTATTAAAAAATCAATTAATAACTAAATGAATATGAAACAATTAACATTTAAATTGGTAGCACTTATATTATTCTTTTTGATTGGGAATAGTGTTGTTCAAGCTCAGTTATCAAAAGATAATGAAAAGCAACTAAATGAATTGATGTCGAAGATGACATTGGATGAGAAAATAGGGCAGTTAAATCAATATACAGGCGATTACTTAGCCACCGGACCAGTAGTACAGGATGGCGAAAAAGTGAATCAGATCATGCAAGGAAAAGTTGGTTCGATGCTTAATATAAAAGGATCAGCCGATACCAGAACCTATCAGGAATTCGCTTTGAAATCAAGATTAAAAATTCCACTTTTATTTGGATTGGACGTAATTCATGGTTATTATACCACATTCCCAATTCCGCTGGCCGAAGCTGCAAGCTGGGATTTAGAAGCCATTGAAAAATCGGCTCGGATTTCTGCCACGGAAGCAGCGGCAGGTGGAATTCACTGGACATTTGCCCCAATGGTTGATATTGCCCGCGACCCGCGCTGGGGAAGGGTTTTGGAAGGTGCCGGTGAAGATACCTGGTATGCCACAAAAGTTGCTTTTGCCAGAGTGCACGGATTTCAAGGAAAGGGATTAGGAACTCCCAATGCAATAATGGCTTGTGCTAAGCATTTTGCAGCGTATGGTGCTGCTGTGGGTGGCCGAGATTACAATTCGGTTGATATGAGCGAACGTATGTTACGCGAAACCTATTTACCACCTTTTAAAGCTTGCGTTGATGCAGGTTGTGCCACCTTCATGAATTCGTTTAACGATTTGAATGGTGTGCCAGCTACTGGAAATGCGTTTTTGCAGCGTAAAATTCTAAAAGGAGAATGGGATTTTCAGGGCTTTGTCGTAAGCGATTGGGGATCGATGGGTGAAATGATTGCACACGGTTTTGCATCTAATGGAAATGATGCTGCTATGAAATCGATGCTGGCTGGAAGTGATATGGACATGGAGTCGAGGGTTTTTACGAACGAATTAAAGAAACTTATCGAAGAAGGAAAAGTTCCGATGGAATTACTTGATGATGCAGTTCGGAGGGTTTTGACTAAGAAATTTGAAATGGGATTGTTCGATGACCCATTCCGCTTTTGTACACCTGATGTTGAGAAAAAAGAATTATCCAATCCTGCACACCGCACAGCGGCTAGAGACGTTGCCAAAAAGAGCATCGTTTTATTAAAGAACGAGAAGCAAACATTACCTATTAATCTCGAATCAAAAGAGATTAAAACTATTGCTTTGATTGGACCACTTGCACAATCAGAATATGATATGTTGGGTGCTTGGTCGATTTCATGGCCTGATTCTGAAATAGTTTCTTATGAAGAAGGAATTCGAGCCAGACTTCCTAAAAACATTCAATTAGTGATAGCAAAAGGCTGCGAAATCAATGGTATATCAACAGCTGGTTTTGCTGAAGCCATTGAAGTTGCAAAAAAAGCAGATATCGTTTTGTTAGCCATTGGCGAAAGTATTGATATGAGTGGTGAAGCAAAAAGTCGTTCGAATATTCATCTTCCCGGCGTTCAAGAGCAACTGGCAATTGAAATTACAAAACTTGGTAAGCCTACAGTTGCAATGATTAGCGGAGGTCGCCCAATGATTTTTAATGATATTGCAGATCAAACGCCAGCAATCCTTTATACATGGTGGTTAGGCTCAGAAGCCGGAAATGCTGTTGCTGAAGTGCTTTTTGGCGATTATAATCCTTCCGGAAAACTGCCAATTTCATTTCCTCGTGATGAAGGACAGATTCCGGTTTATTATAATTATTTCAACACAGGTCGTCCTCTTAATGGTGATGATTATGAAATCTATAAATCGGCTTATATCGATATGTCGAACAAAGCTAAGTTTCCATTTGGGTATGGTTTGAGTTACACAAGTTTCGAATATTCAAATCTTCAGTTGAGTGCGCCAAGTTTAAGCCAAAGTGGAACAATAACTGTTTCATGCTCCATTAAGAATATTGGTAATAAAGCCGGCGAAGAAGTAGTTCAATTGTATCTCCGCGATCGAGTTGGCTCGGTTGTTCGACCCATGAAAGAATTAAAAGGATTTCAAAAAGTAATGTTACAAGTTGGTGAATCAAAGACACTTACATTTGAAATTAATTCAGAAAAATTGTCTTTTTACAATATCGAATTGAATTGGGTGGCCGAGCCTGGCATGTTTGATGTGATGCTTGGTTCTTCGTCGGAAGATATTCGTTTGCGTTCTGAGTTTGAACTGAAATAAAGTAAGAGTTAAAAACTGTTTTAATATCTAATAATAAGTTCATTTGTGAAATGAATTTGTTTTGTCGGCTTCCCTGCCAGATGCAGGCTGGGACTCCGCTCAGCCTGACAAAAGACTCCGCTCAGCCTGACAAAAGATTGTGATATTCAACCGATTATTACAAATTTGGACGGTTTCTTAAAAGTGAAAAAAAAGGAGCGATTTTGTCACTCCTTTTTTTATTAATTGCTGAATCTAAAGTTTATTTTTTTGTTTTCAGTTTTGTAACTATCTTCTTTTCATATACATACACATAATTACCGTCTGTTGAGAGTGAAGTTATTGCGCCTGTTCTGGCTTTAAATTCAAGGAAATTACATGTGTTCAGATCGAATGCTGCGATATCGGCTTTTTCAGTTTTCATCATCATGATATCGTTATAATAGGCTTCAATGGCAGCTTTTCTGTATTTGCCACTATTGATAACTGCACCGTCTTTTGGATTAAAGGTTGAGATACCTTTTTCGCCAACCACAACAACCATTCCATTAAACTTACGGATGAAATCGGCTTCTCCTACGCCACCATTGGTTACAGGAACTTCATATTCTTCGGCACCGGTTTTACTGATAATTGAGTATAATGCTTTACCGGAACAAACAATCAGTTTACCATCTTCAAATATCATATTCGTGATACCTTTTTTAAAGCGTTCAGATTCCCATGCAAAGGATCCATCAGATATGTTAAATGCCTGAACACCAAAAGGTTTTACTTCAGGGAACCAGACCCTATATTCCTCAACGATTGTTACACTTCCGTCAGAATTTGTTTGTCGTTTCTGAATGTAGGCCTGAGCTTCAACTCGTCCACCAATTTGTAAAATGATATGATCACCGTCTAAATACATGCCCGGAATTGCTTTTGCACCTCCTTTAACTTCCGGTGAAGTCCAAAGTAATCTGCCTGAATTTAAATCATATTTTTTGATATGCTGGGTCTTCTTGCTTGTCATATCCAACACATACACATCATGTCCGATTACAATCGGATCAGCCACTGCACGGTAAACACCAAACTTTTTGGCCCCTCCTGGTTTTGATACCAGACCGGTTGGTGTGAAATCAAAGGCCGCCGTCCAGAGTGTAGCACCAGTTTGATAATCATATACTTGCATACCATTTAAACGTAAGAATAGTTTATTTCCTTCTAAAGATAAATCATATAAAAATTCTTTTGTGATTACTTTTCTTTCAGCACGACCTATGTAAGTGTTTTCCCAAGCGATGTCTCCGTTTTCGATATTTACCTTCATGATTTGATTTTTAAAACCTGTAAATAACGCACCTAACCAATCAGGCATAAAGTTAACTATCACAAGGTAGCCGTCATTTGTGAAAAGAGTTTTACCCACAACCCCTTTGAATTTCGTTGTTGACCATCTTTCTTCTCCGGTTCTCGCTTTAACAAAGACTAACCGCTCTTTCAGTGTCATTGCAAATCCTTCTCGTTCAGGAATATACATAATCACATCCTCGTTTAGGTTTTGATATAAATTCGTTGTCCATAATAATTCTCCAGTGTTGAGGTCAATACAGGCAACTTGATCTTTTCCCATTTTACGATCAAACAGGAAA
>CANNKD010000119.1 GCA_947505205.1 Bacteroidota bacterium
CAGCTGATAAAGCATTTACCAAAGCCCTTTTTTGCCTATTTTTGCCTTCACAATTCGGAATATGATACGGGCAAGCGGAATTCACAAGTCATTTGGTAAAGTTGACGTCATAAAAGGCATTGATATTCAGATTAATAAATCTGAAATCGTTTCCATAGTTGGCGCTTCAGGAGCCGGAAAATCAACACTGCTTCAAATTATCGGCACCATCGAAAAAGCTGATTCGGGTAATATTATCATCGACAAAATTGAGGTAAGTAAGTTGAATCAAAGCGCATTAGCACGATTCCGTAACCAAAAAATTGGCTTTGTATTTCAGTTTCATCATTTGCTGCCCGAGTTCACTGCCGTCGAAAATATATGTATTCCAGCCTTTATTGCCGGTGTTTCGAAGGAAACAGCAAAAAAGGAAGCAATGAAACTACTTGAATATCTGAATCTTACTGACAGAGCTGATCATAAACCATCAGAGCTTTCGGGCGGTGAACAACAAAGAGTTGCTGTGGCACGTGCACTCATCAACAAACCGGCAGTTGTGCTTGCCGATGAGCCTTCGGGCAACCTCGATTCGAATTCGGCGGCTGAGTTGCATCAACTTTTTTTTAAGCTACGCGATGAATTTGGCCAAACCTTTGTCATCGTGACACATAATCCAGATCTGGCTGCCATGGCAGATCGAAAATTCACCATTACAGATGGTAAGATAAGCTCAATCAATGGCATACAATAAAGAGAACCCAAATCCGTTCAATCATTTCTATCCATCATTTTCCAGTTTATGATCAAATTAAAACATTTATTTACACTCTTACTGCTTATTGTTTTGACATTTACTCTCCGGCAATCTTTTGCGCAGGAAGAGGTAAAATCTTATGAATCAGTGATAAAGTCAGCTGATAGCAAGTTTGCTGAAAAGGATTATATCAGCGCGAAAACGTATTATGAAATGGCATTGCGTTTCAAAGAGGAAGATGCTTATGCTAAATCGCGATTGGCAGAAACCATGGTTTTGCTGAAGAAACAAATGGAGGTTCAGGAGGTTTTTTATAAACATCTTGATTTAGCCGACCAACTATATTCAGAAAACAAGATGGATGAGGCACTTACAGAATATAATGAAGCTTTGAAAGTATTTCCAAACGACAAATATGCACTTAGTAAAGCAGCCAAAATAACCGAGACTCTCGATGCTGAAAAGCAAAAATCTGAAGGCTTTAACAAAGCCATTTCACTTGGAGAGAAGCTTGTGCTGGAACAAAAATATGAAGAAGCCCTTTTCCAATATAACGAGGCGAATACACTCATTCCAAACCAAAAAGAGGTTACTGAAAAGATCGCTAATATCAACAAAAAGATTGATGAACAGCGAATTACACGCGAAAACTTTAATAAATTAAAGACAGAGGCCGAACAGGCCATTGCACGGCGTGATTATGTCAATGCCATTGAAAAGTTTAAACAGGCACTGGTTTTAATGCCAACTGATGCCAAAACGCTTACCCAATTAGCTGAAACGAATTTGCTTTATGAAAAATCGACAAAATACAATGCGATCTTAGCTGATGCCGACAATTTATACGCCGAAAAAATGCTTCCGGAAGCAAAAGTTCAATACGAATTGGCTATGCAGGTTTGGCCCGAACAAGCATATCCGGTCGATATGATTAAAAGAATCGATCAAACCCTCAGAAGTGACGATTTCAAAAAAATGGAGGCATTCAACAGCACCCTTGCCGATGCAAACAAACTATTTGAAAATAAAGATTATGAGCCGTCGTTGCAATTATATATCAAAGCAAATAGCTTAAAGCCTGAGGATGAATTTGTTCAGCAACGAATCGCTGAAATTGACCGTATTCAACTTGCCAATAATCAAATGATTGAAACGGATGCAAAATATGCCAAATCGATTGCTGATGCAAAAACAAACTTTGAGGCAAAGCAGTATGAACAGGCTTTAGTTTCCTATAAAGAAGCAAATATCCTGAAACCTAAAGAAACTGAACCGGCTGAAAAAATCAAAGAAATTGAATTGATTATTGTGGAGCGAAACGCAAGCAATGCTTTGCAAATGAAATATGATGCTCTGATTCAAACAGCCGATGAACAGTTTGCGAGCAATGAACTTGTAAAATCAAAAGGCAATTATGCCGAAGCCGCCGCGCTGCTTAAAGACCAGGCTTATCCATTGGCACAAATTAATAAAATTGAAAAGATCCTCGTTGAACAGGAATTAACTGCAAAAACGGAAAACCAATATACAAGTCTCATTCAATCAGCTGATGCGGCTTTTAATGAAAAGAAGTGGTCTGAGGCAAAAAATGACTATTCAGACGCTCAAAAAATTAAACCAGCCGAAGTTTATCCGGCTAATCAAATTGTGTTGATTAACCAGACACTCGCTCAGATTGAAAAAGAAAATGTAATCTCAAAGCAATACAATGAAGCGATTAGGTTGGCGGATAATAAACTTTCAGAAGAAAAATTTGAAGACGCAATCAAAGCATATCAGGCGGCTCTGGTGATAAAACCTGACGAAAACTATCCACAGAACCAAATTGTTACCATCAACGAAAAGATGCGACTGCTGTCAGAATCTAAAGCGCTTGAACAAAAACTTACTGAGCTAAAAAATCAGGCTGAAGCAGCGATTGGAAAGAAGGAATATCAGACTGCGTTAAATGCATTAAATCAAATGGTTACGCTTGACATAAGCAATTTGTACGCGCCAGCGAAGATAGCCGAAATCAAGCTTATTCAGGAATCAATGGCATTAGAAAACCAACGGTTGTACGATGAAGCCATCGCCGATGCAACGAATAAACTTGAGGCAAAAGACTTCGATCAGGCTATAATTGGCTATAAAACAGCGCTCAATTATAAGCCGGCTGACGCTTATGCAACAGAAAAGATAAAGTTGATTGATACTATTTTGAGAGAGAAACTACTCATTCAGACAACGACTTATACTAAACTTATAACGGAAGCCGACAGGCAGTTGAACGCTAAACTATTTGATAAGGCTGTCGAGTTGTATCTTCAGGCAGAACAAGCAAAAAACGACGAAACGTATCCACGTGAAATGATCAGAAAGATCTCAAAAATGCTTGAAGATCAGAAACTATTTGACTTAAATGCAGCAAACCTCATTGTGCCTGCAAACACATCAAAACGATTTGAATTTAAGCCTGTTGATGTTATCGAACGTCGCGGGAATTATATATTGGTAAAAGCCCGAAACACCGGTTCGAAAAGCTTTCCATTGATTGTCAGTTTTGGCAGTAAAAATGGTAAGAATGGTGGTTTCGTTTTGCCAATACCTGAAAAAGAAGGTTTTAACGATTTCATTGTGCGCATTGGTTCGCAATATAAATGGTTTAGTGAGGACAATACCTGGATTGAGATTTATCCTGAAAACGGTGAAGTGGAAGTTGGATTGATGCAGATTTCGAAGAGTGAGTAATCATGAAATTCAATTTAAAAACACCTATTAATGAGTGATTTAGAGAAACATTTCGAATATTTTCGCGACCACACAATCGGAAACAATGTTCATTTTAAAAGTCCTTTTGGTGATGTAAAAATGATCTATGCCGATTGGGTTGCAAGCGGACGACTCTATCAGCCTATTGAAGATAAAATGGCTAATCAGTTTGGGCCATTTGTCGGAAACACACATACCGAAGCCTGTGAAACCGGCACCATGATGACAAACGCGTATCATTGGGCACAAAAGCTTATTAAAAATCACGTGAATGCGGGTCCGGATGATGTCATCATCACTGCTGGTTCTGGTATGACAACGGTGATCAATAAGATGCATAGAATCATGGGAATCAAACGAAATAATCGTTTGGGACTCAAAAACTTTGTCAATGAATCCGACAAACCGGTCGTATTTATCAGTCACATGGAGCACCACTCTAACCACACCAACTGGTTCGAAACAGATGTGGATGTCGTGCTGCTGCAACCGGATGATGACTTGCTGATTGATTTAAACGAACTTCGGATTCAATTGGATAAATATAAGGATAGAAACTTCAAAATAGGTTCATTTACAGCGTGTTCCAATGTAACCGGCATTGAAACACCTTACCATGAAATGGCAAAAATAATGCATGAATATGGCGGTGTTTGTTTCATTGATTTTGCCTGTTCTGCGCCTTATGTTGACATTGATATGCATCCTTCAGATGATGAAATGAAGAAATTAGATGCTATTTTCTTCAGTCCGCATAAGTTTTTGGGTGGTCCGGGTAGTTCAGGTGTGATGATTTTCGACCGATCGTTATACAACAGTCCGAGTCCGGATAATCCGGGCGGTGGTACGGTTGACTGGACAAATGCATGGGGAGAATACAAATATATAGATGATATTGAGATTCGCGAAGACGGAGGCACGCCCGGCTTTTTGCAGGCCATCCGTATTGCGCTTGCCATAGAAGTGAAAAACCTTATGAAAACTGATTTGATTCGCATGCGGGAACACGAATTGGTTCGAAGAGCATTCATTGAATTCCGAAAAATTCCGGGTTTGCATATCCTGGCCGACAATATCGAAGACCGTTTGGGAGTCTTTTCCATTTATTTTGACAAGATTCACTTTAATCTGGTAGTCAAACTTCTGAACGATAAATTTGGAATCCAAACCCGCGGTGGTTGCGCCTGTGCAGGAACTTACGGACACTTTTTGTTAGATGTAAGTCACGACAAATCGCGAGAAATAACCGATTTGATTAATGGAGGCGATCTATCTCAGAAACCGGGTTGGATCAGGATTTCGTTACATCCCACCATGACAGATTTGGAATTGACAGAGATTATTTTAGCACTCGAAGCGATTTCAAAGAATCATGCTTTATGGAATGAAGACTATGTGTATAATAGAAAAACCAATGAATTCAGACATAAAGACGAGCCAGAGGACAAAACACCTTTGATTCAGGGCTGGTTTACATTTGAAGATTAAATCCAAGAAAGTGGCGCAAGTTTGGATGTCTGTGTTATCAAATAAATTATTTTCCATAACAATAATTAGCAATCATTTCTGCTAACTGTCCGCGGCTGATTGGTTTAGAAATATAATCGTTGCATCCGGCATCAATGGCTTTTTGCTTATCACCCAAAAGGGCGTAGGCAGTTTGGGCAAGAATGATGATATTTGAATTAAACCGTCGTATTTCCTGCGTAGTTTTATAACCATTCATTACCGGCATCCGTATATCCATGAGTACCAAATCAATATCATCATGTTGCCTGCACAATTCCAGAGCTTCTATTCCATTTTCGGCAACTAAGGTTGTATAGCTAAACTTACTTATGAGCTCTTTTATAATCCGTACGGATGTTTCATCATCGTCCACGATCAAAATTTTCATTTTCCTTTCCTTGAGGATATTTACAGATTTAGCCTCAAGGTTTTGTAGTACTTTAGTAAGGGTTCGCTCTTTGGAACATGGAATGGTAAAATAGAATATTGATCCTTTTCCACACTCACTTTCTACCCAAATTTTACCTCCCAACATTTCAATATAGGCTTTTGAAATAGCTAAACCCAATCCGGCACCTTGATAAGCCATTCTATCTTCAATTTCAGCCTGGATAAAACGCTCAAAAATAGCTTGTTGTCTTTCTTTTGGAATTCCGATGCCGGTATCTGATACGAAAAACTCCAACTCATCGGGTTCATTATTTCCAGTTTTTGATTTCGAAACACATCCAAATTCAATTGTGCCTTTATGGGTGTATTTAATTGCATTTTTAATTAGATTGGTGATAATGGCGTGAAGTTTAATAACATCAGTAGTCACAATTGCCTTTTCATCGGTTAGCTTACGATTTAAAACCAACTCAATACCTTTTCGATGTCCTTCGGGTTGGAAGAAATTTAAAGCTTCATCTAAAATGTCATTGATATTGGCTTCTGAAAAAACTACCTCCATTTGCCCTGATTCAATTTTCGAAATATCAACAATATTGTTGATGATATTAAGCATTCGTAAGCCACTCGTTTCGATAATTTTAACATATTCTAATTTCTCTTCACCAGTTAGTTTGGGTTCTTTCAATAGTTCGGCAAAACCCAGTATTCCATTCATGGGTGTACGTATTTCGTGGCTCATATTTGCCAAAAATGCTGATTTGAGCCGATCACTTTCTTCGGCCTTTTCTTTAGCTGCGATTAATTCACTTCTGGCTTTTACGCGTTCGGTAATATCACGTCCCATGGAAATAAAGCTCGTAACTTTTCCATCAGACAGAATTGGTGAAGTGCGAACTTCAAGTGGAATTCTCCTGCCTTTTTCCCCAATAATCTCTATTTCCATTAACATTGAACCATGTTGGCCACGGATGTAATCTACTAGGTTTTTATTCAGTATTTCGTAATAATATTCAGGGATAAATTCGTTTAACTTTCTGCCATTGTAAGTATTATTATAGATTCCCACAAGTTTCTGTCCGTAATTATTAAGATAGGTTATATCACCATTTATGTTATAACCAACAATCACATCCTCCATAGTTTCCGAAAGCAGCCGATATTTTTCCTCGCTCACCTTTAAATCATCTTGAGCCTGTTTTCGCTGAATTCGTATTTCTGCATTTGAAAGTTCGCGTTCGATGGAAGGAACAAGGCGATTGAGTTTATGCTTAAGAACATAATCTGTTGCACCTTTGGTAAGTGCCTCTATAGCTGCATCTTCACCCAACATTCCGGAAACAAAAACAAAGGGAATATCAGGATAAGTCTCCTTTACGTAATACATGGCTGATAAACCGTCATAATCAGGAAGTTGGTAATCGGCCAATATAATATCAAACTGATTTGTTTGCAGTGCATCCTTATATTCGGAAGCTGATTTAACCCAGGTGATATCACATGGAAGTTTAGCTAACGCAATCAATGTATTGATAAGTTCAGCATCTGCCGCGTCGTCTTCCAAGTGAAGGATGTGAATTGACTTTTCCATGTATTTTTCTGTAGTTTTTGTACGTTCAAAAGTAGTTATTTGTTTTGTGAGTAGCAAATAGTTCGAAAGATATAAAATAAATTATGATTTTGGAGGTGGTTCGTTAATCAGTGCCCAAAACACTCCGAGATTTTTCACCGCATTGATAAAATCTGAAAATTTAACTGGCTTCACCACATATGCATTCGCACCGAGTTGGTAACAGATTTCAAGGTCACGGGCTTCGCGCGAAGAAGTTAGGATCACAACGGGAATAGTACGCAATTTTTCCTCTGATTTTAATTGTCGTAAAACCTCCACACCGTCCATGCGGGGCATTTTTAAATCGAGCAAAATAACTACTGGGGCTTCGAATGTCTGGTTAATGAAATTTCCTCTCTGATACAAATAATCCAGTGCTTCAACCCCATCGCATACAACCTGCACATCGTTTGCCAACTTGTATTCATTTAATGCATTGAGGATTAATTCCACGTCTTGCGGATCGTCTTCGACAAGAAGAATACGTTTAAGATTTTTCATCTTTTTATTTTTTATAGATTAAGTCTTATACTGTTTATTTACAAGGTAATGAAAAATAAAATATTGCACCTCCATCCAGCTTAGCTTCGGCCCATGTTCTGCCATCATGCCGCTGAATGATACGCCGCACATTGGCCAGCCCGATACCAGTACCTTCGAATTCATCGGAACGGTGCATGCGTTGAAATACCCCGAAAAGTTTGTTTGCGTAATTCATATCGAAGCCAACTCCGTTGTCGCGGATAAAAATTACTGTTTCGGCTTCGCCTTGCACTTCATAACCGATTTCAATTTCGGCAATCTTTCGGGTACGTGTGTATTTCAAGGCATTCGAGATCAGGTTAACCAACACCATTCGCAGCATAGCATGATCACCAGTGACCACCGGCAAGAGTGAAATTTTCCAACGGATATCCCGTTCTTTGGTTTCAGCATTAAATTCCTTTATAACATCCTGAACAAGGGTGTTCAGTTCAACTTTCGATTTTGACATTTCAGCGCGACCCATTCGCGAGAATGACAAGAGATCGTCAATGAGTGCTCCCATTGTTTTGGCTGATCTGGCAATGACTTCCATATAGTGTCGGCTTTGGTCATCGAGAGTTGTCTTAATCCTGTCCTGCAATATTTCGATGAACCCATTGATATGCCGCAATGGTGCGCGCAAGTCGTGCGAAACGGAATATGAAAAAGCTTCCAGTTCTTTGTTTGCTTCTTCTAACTGGGCAGTACGATTGGCAATACGTTCTTCCAGTCCGGCGTTGAGTTCACGGATTTCTTCCTCCGCCCGCTTGCGTTCGGTAATGTCGTGTGCGGCTGCAAACACACCGACCACGTTCCCGTTGTCGTCTTTATAGACTGTAGCATTGTAGAGAACGGAAGTGGTATTGCCATTGCGATTTCGGATTTCGAGTGGATAGTCGTACACCGATCCGCTCGTGAACACCTGCCGATATCCGGCTCTTGCACTTTCCGGTTCGGTGAAATAATCCGAGAAATCTGTACCAATCAAATCATCTCGGTTGTAACCGGTAATGTTTTCTGTAGACGCGTTCACATCGGTAATCTTTCCATCTTTCCCAATGGTAACTAATGGGTCAATACTTGCTTCAATCAGCGTACGGTTGTATAAACTTGCAGATTGCAATGCATCTTCGGCCTTCTTGCGCTCGGTGATGTCGCCATATACAATTGCCACGCTACCATCCAGGGAAATAGGAGCCGCTGTTACATTTATCCATATTATTTCATTTTTCCCCTTTACAATTCCCATTTCAACATTTTTGACAAGGCGGTTTTCTTTCAAAGCTATAACGCTTGCATATTCACTCTCGGGCATGGGTGAGCCATCTGGTCTGATAATAATCCATTCTTCGCCACTTATACGCCTTCTTTCTTGTTCTTCTTTTGATAATCCAAGTAGCTTAATAGATTCTTCATTGCTTTCAATTATATTTCCATCTTTATCGGAAACGGTAACACCAATAGGTAACATATCGAAAAACACCTGGTATTTTTCCAAATATTTTTTCAGCGCTTCTTCCGCGCGTTTGCTCTCGGTAATATCCCATGCCAGATCAGCCAGCCGCGAAGCAATCTCGACGTCGTTCTGATCGTAATCACGCGGCTTATTGCCAACGCCGAGGATTGAAACGATCCGTTCGCCGCGAAAGACCGGAACCACCAGTTCGCGCGTCACCGGGGCGTGACCTTCCGGCATCCCTTTGCGGTGCGAAGCGGGCAAGGCGGGATAATCGTTATGAATGACCGGACGCCGTTCGTGAACGCAATCCACCCAAACCCCGGCTTTATCGACATCGTAATGAAGCCCCTTGCCCTCTGCCTTGCACATGGCTTTGAGCGTGTTGGTTGACCAGGTTTGGAGGATAAGAGTCCTTTGGTCGGCAGCGAGAAAATGATGGAATCCGATGGAACTGCCTGTTAACGTTTCACTTTCGTCAATTATTGATTGAAGCAATTCATCCAACGAATGCGTACTGGCAAATTGCATGAGGCGCAAGCGCGCCTCGGATATTTTCGATGCCCGTTTGCGTTGGGTGATGTCTTGCAGAAAAACAATAAACCTTCCCCCTTCGATATCTTTAAACTGAACGTTGACTTCAACATCAAAAAGGCTCCCATCTTTTTTGCAGTGTTTGGTTTCAAAACGATCTTCACCTTTAGTCATAATCGTTTTAATGTGGGCAGCGGTGGCATCAGCAGTTTCGGCAGAATCAAGATCAGTGATATGCATGGTGAGTAATTCTTGTTCAGTATAGCCGCTCATCCGGCAATACGATTCATTCACTTGTAATAAATTTCCTTTTACATCTGCCAACCAAAACCCATCCATTGCTGTTTGAAGTAATGTCCGATATTTTTCTTCGCTTTTGCGTATCAGATCTTCCGAACGTTTCTGGTCTTCGAGTATGCTGAGCATCGTCTTCCGGGATTGCTCGGACAGGACAATGTTCCGGTGCAGTTCGTCCTCCATTTGCTTGCGGTGGGTAATGTCCTGGGAAAATACAACCACACCGATAACAGCGCCATCTTCCGCTATAACAGGGTTGTGCGAAATTTCAAAATATTTTCGTGCCAACTTTTCCTCGCCTGAATACGCCGACTCAATAAACTTTTCTCCTACTAGGGCCCTGTCAATGTTTCGTTTTTCTTTTTCCCGATCCTCCGGCACAGTCTGGTAATCGAACAAGCTGTGACCTATTTCAATCTCCACGCCATAGATTGCTTTCATAACGTCGGCATGACTCTTATTGAAACTGGTGTAACGATATTGTTTGTCAAGAGAAAAGATGTGAGCGTTGGTGCTGTCGAAAGCGCTGCGTAATGTTGAGTTTTGTTCGTTCATTGCTTCCTTGGCCTGTTCGCTTTCAACAGAGGAATTGTAAATGGATTCAAGAATGAACTGGATGCTGTCGCGAAACTGCTCCAGTAAGTCACGAATATCCTGAGAATAGGCATTTTCGTGATTATCAAGAATGCAGATGGTACCGAATATTTTCCCTCCGGGCCAGTTTAGCGGCAGCCC
>CANNKD010000120.1 GCA_947505205.1 Bacteroidota bacterium
GTTTTATTTACCGGGATTAAGGTAATCGACCTGATTGAGCCGTATTCAAAAGGTGGTAAAATTGGTTTGTTTGGTGGTGCCGGTGTTGGTAAAACCGTTATCATCATGGAGTTGATCAACAATATCGCCAAAACGTATGCCGGAATGTCGGTATTTGCCGGTGTGGGTGAACGTACACGTGAAGGAAACGATTTGTTACGCGAAATGATTGAATCAGGCGTTATCAAATATGGTAAAGAATTTGTCGAAAGCCTCGAACATGGCGGTTGGGATCTATCAAAAGTAGATCGCAAAAGTTTGGAAGAATCACAGGCAACACTTGTTTTTGGACAGATGAACGAACCTCCGGGAGCACGTGCACGAGTTGCCTTGAGTGGTTTGACACTCGCTGAATATTTCCGCGATGGCGACGAAGAATCAGGTGGAAAAGACATTTTATTCTTTATCGATAATATTTTCCGTTTCACACAGGCCGGTTCTGAGGTTTCGGCTTTATTGGGTCGTATGCCTTCAGCTGTAGGTTATCAGCCAACTTTGGCTACCGAAATGGGAATCATGCAGGAACGTATCACTTCCACAAAACGCGGATCAATCACCTCAGTACAAGCTGTTTATGTACCTGCGGATGACTTAACCGACCCTGCTCCTGCTACTACTTTTGCCCATTTGGATGCTACAACGGTATTAAATCGTAAAATTGCTGAGCTTGGTATTTATCCGGCTGTTGACCCATTGGATTCAACTTCGCGTATTCTGAGTCCGGATGTTGTTGGTCAGGCACATTACGATACTGCCCAAAAAGTAAAATATATCTTACAGCGTTACAAAGAGTTACAGGATATCATCGCCATCCTCGGTATGGACGAACTTTCGGAAGAAGATAAACTGATCGTTCACCGCGCACGCCGTGTACAGCGTTTCTTATCGCAGCCATTCCACGTTGCTGAGCAGTTTACAGGTATCCCCGGAACCATCGTTTCAATCGAAGATACCATCAAAGGTTTCAATATGATTATGGACGGCGAAGTGGATATGTATCCCGAATCAGCATTCAACCTTGTTGGAACGATTGAGGAAGCTATCGAAAAAGGTAAAAAAATATTGGCTGAAAGTAATTCATAATCAAACGATTATCATGAATCTCGAAATTATTACTCCCGACAAAACCATTTATAGTGGCGAGGTGCAACTGGTGCAATTGCCGGGCCTTGATGGTTTGTTCGAAATACTGAATAACCACGCCCCGATGATTGCCGCCCTTGGAAAAGGAAAAATCAAAATTCAGGAAAGCGATAAAAAAAATCAATTTTTTGATATTGAAGGTGGCGTGTTGGAAGTGCTGCACAACAAAGTGTTGGTATTGGCTGAGTAAAAATACTTTCCAAAAAATAAAACCCGACTTGTGAAAACAGGTCGGGTTTTTTTGTCTGGTCCGCTATGCTTTCATTCAACCCGAATCCCTATTCTATGTTTTATGTGATTATTTTGGATTCTATTCCGAATTATTTCTATATTCATAGGCTCGCGCGCGCTTGTAGCACGTGCGCTAGAACCTTTTCATCACAAACTTAACAATATTACCTCACTCAAAGATTGTTTTTCTGTATAATTTGTCAATGAACTGAATGCATACTTCTGTCAATTTATCAAATAGCAACAACGTACGCGCTGCAGGCGCCATCGAGGAAATGAATTCATAAACAAAAAAAATCCCAACCTCGTTTCCAAAGTCGGGATTTTCATTTATGTTTTATGCTATTATGCCGTTGCCGAAGCACCCGGTACAGGTGCTGCAGCAGTCATGGCTGCTAATTCCTTATCAATATGAAACATACCGCCTTTGTCGTCGCCAACCAGACTGATTTTATCAAGAATGGTTTTCATAGTGCTTTCTTCTTCAATCTGTTCGGTGATAAACCATTGAATAAAGTTTCCGGTGGTATAGTCTTTTTCATTTAATGTAACCTCGTAAAGTTCATTGACTGAAGCAGATACATATTCTTCATGTTGCATCACCTTTTGAAAAACATCAAGCAAGGATGTGTAATTGCTATCGGGTTGATCGAGAGCCATCAAACAGGCTTTTCCACCGCGGTCGTTCACATAATGAATGAATTTGAGCTGATGAAATCGTTCTTCCTCGGTCTGACGATACAGAAAAGCGGCTGCTCCCGGAAAACCACTGGTTTCGCACCAGATAGCCATCGATAAATAAAATCTTGATGAGAATTCTTCTCTTCTGATTTGTTCGTTTATGGCTGTTTCAACAGCTTTTTTCATCATGGTAATACGGTTTTTATTTGTTATCCAAGTGCGCTGGCACCACTTACAATCTCGATTATTTCGTTGGTAATAGAAGCCTGGCGGGCTTTGTTGTAAACAAGTTTCAGGTCTTTGATCATCTCTGTTGCATTGTCGGTGGCCTTGTGCATAGAAATCATGCGTGCACCATGCTCCGAAGCAAAACTGTCGAGAATAGCTTTATAAACCTGCATCTTCAGTGTTTTTGGAATAAGCTCGTCCAGAATCTGCTTTTTATCCGGTTCAAACAGATAATCAATGCCCTCCGAATTTTTACTTTCATCTGCTACCGGTAACTCAACAGGCAGAAATTGTTCGCTGATAAGGATTTGTGTTCCGGCATTTTTAAACTGATTGTAAACAAAAACGATTAAGTCAAACTCCTCATCTACAAAGCGTTTCATCAACATTTCGGCGATTGGTGCGACATTCGCAAAACTGAGTTTGTCAAACACATGAATATCCGAACCGATCAGGTCGTATTTTCTATTCCTGAAAAACTCTTCGCCTTTTTTTCCAATCGGGAAGAAAGAAACATTGCCCAAAGCCAATTGTGATGCGTATGTCTCCGTGGCAAGCTTTGTGGTTGCACGAATAACATTGGCATTAAAACCACCACAAAGTCCTCTGTTTGAGGTTA
Source organism: Bacteroidota bacterium (assembly GCA_947505205.1). Lineage (GTDB taxonomy): Bacteria > Bacteroidota > Bacteroidia > Bacteroidales > F082 > CAJBPB01. Next base: position 2,942 of record CANNKD010000120.1, read on the forward strand.
TTGGCACAAGAAGGATGCGGTTTTGTTCGCGTTGTGTAGCATAAATTCCTTCTGAATTTTGCCCCAAACTTGCCGATAGATCTTGAACTAATTCCTGCAGCTTGGCAGCATATGGTCGCATGGTGACAATCGCGTTCTGTGACTTACGAAGTTTCGATGCAGCCACCATCTTCATCGCGCTGGTAATCTGCCGCGTTGAATTGACCGAATCGATCCTTATTCTTATTTCTTTTAAATTTGCCATCCCTAAGTATCTGTTTTACAATACTATTTTTCGTATTTCCCGGCAATATCAGCAGCTACATTCTTCAAGGTAGCAATCATATCATCGGTATATTTACCCGCTTTCAGTGCCTTGAGAACGTCGTTGTGTCTTTCTTCGAGGTGATGCAAAAACTCAGCCTGAAATTCAATCACCTTTTTCACCGGAACTTTACGTAATAAATTGTTTGTTCCGCAGAAAATGATTGCAATCTGCTGTTCCACCGTCAATGGTGAATATTGAGGCTGTTTCAAAATTTCAACATTGCGTTTACCTTTATCCAAAACCGACATGGTTGCGGCATCGAGGTCGGAACCGAATTTCGAGAATGCTTCCAACTCACGGTATTGTGCCTGATCGAGTTTCAGCGTTCCTGCAACTTTCTTCATCGATTTGATCTGCGCATTACCGCCCACACGTGATACTGAAATACCAACGTTGATAGCAGGACGGATACCCGAGTTGAAGAGGTTTGTTTCGAGGAAAATCTGACCATCAGTGATAGAAATCACGTTAGTCGGAATATAGGCGGAAACGTCGCCGGCTTGTGTTTCGATGATCGGAAGAGCGGTGAGCGATCCACCACCTTTCACCAATGGGCGAAGGCTTTCAGGTAAATCGTTCATGTTTTTTGCAATCTCATCTGAGTTGATAATTTTGGCAGCACGTTCGAGCAGGCGTGAGTGCAAATAGAAAACGTCGCCCGGATAAGCTTCACGTCCCGGAGGGCGGCGAAGCAATAATGAAACTTCGCGGTAAGCAACGGCCTGTTTCGATAAATCGTCATAAATTACCAATGCCGGCCTACCCGTATCGCGAAAAAACTCGCCGATGGCAGCACCCGCAAAAGGAGCATAAAACTGCATGGCAGCAGGGTCAGAGGCTGTAGCAGTGATGATTACAGTATATGGAAGTGCGCCGTGTTTTTCAAGGGTTTTTACAATATTCGCAACCGTTGAACCTTTTTGGCCGATGGCTACATAAATACAATAAACTGTTTCGCCACGCTCATAAAATTCTTTTTGATTGATGATGGTATCAATGGCAATTGCCGTTTTTCCGGTTTGACGGTCACCAATGATTAACTCACGTTGACCACGTCCAATCGGAATCATCGCATCGATGGCTTTGATACCGGTTTGCAATGGTTCGTTTACTGGCTGACGGAAGATAACTCCCGGAGCTTTGCGTTCAAGTGGCATTTCGTAAGTTATACCTTTGATTTCGCCTTTACCATCGATAGGTTGACCTAAAGTGTTGATTACACGACCTAACATTCCCTCGCCAACGCGCAAAGAAGCGATGCGTCCGGTCCGTTTCACGGTGTCGCCTTCGTTGATGCCTTCGATACCGCCTAATAAAACGATACCAACATTATCTTCTTCCAGGTTGAGCACGATGCCCATCAGACCATTTTTTTCAAACTCGACCAACTCGCCTGATTCGGCATTTCCCATGCCATATACACGTGCAATTCCGTCACCAATCTGTAAAACCGAGCCCACTTCTTCTAAAACGGCATCGGTGTTAAAACCTGATAATTCTTTACGCAGTATTGCTGATACCTCAGCTGGATTGATAGCTGCCATATTCAATTATTAATTTCGTTAAAATCCTTTAATATATAAGTTCTTGTCAAATTCCTTGTGAAGCCTGCTTATTTCTTTGCTCACACTTGCATTAAATTGAAAATCATTCATTTTCAAGATGAAACCTCCTATGATTTCCGAATCAATTTTTTCGGTCATCTGAAGTGTTTTATTTGTTCGTTCAGTAAACTGTTTCAACATTCGGGCACGAAGTTGAGCGTCTATCGGAACTGCTGTGGTGATGTCAACCAAAGCGATATTTTTGAAATCGAGATACAATTCATTGAATTGATTCGTGATTTCGCCAATTTCCTGCTCGCGACCTTTGCGCACAAGAATCTCCAGAAATGAAAGTGAATGTTTTCCAATATGATTTTCGAATATCTTTCTGATTATCATCCGCTTGCGTGAAGGTGGTATCACCGGATTCGACATCAGTTTGCGCAACTCACGATTTTCATTCATTACAGTTGACACCAACAACATATCTGTCTGTGTGCTTTCAATCACCTTGTCCTCAACAGCCAGATCGAACAAAGCTTTGGCATACCGTTTTGCTAAGAGAATATTCTTCATTTCTTTAGCTTAGTTGAGTTGTTTATCATTGAGTAAACGCTCGATATATTCAGTCTGTGCCTTTGGGGCTGACAATTTTTCACGAAGGATTTTCTCTGCAACCTCAATCGAAATCTCTGCAATCTGATTTTTAATTTCAGTCATGGCAGCCAAACGTTCATTTTGTATGCGTTCTTTGGCGTTTTCAACGATACGATCAGCTTCGATGGTAGCTTTAGCACGTGCTTCGTCGAGCATCTTTTCGCGTATTTTACGTGCTTCGGCCATGATAGCATCCCGTTCTTCTTTCGCTTCTTTCAATAATTGTTCGTTATCGAGTTTCAGCTTCTTCATCTCTTCATGAGCGATATCAGCCGCACGCAAAGCATCCTCGATGTGCGCTTCACGTTCGTTCAAAGCCTGAATGATGGGTGGCCAAACAAACTTTTTTAAAATGAAAAACACGATTCCGAATGCCAATGACATCCAAAATATAAGTCCTATTCCCGGATTTATTAATTCCATTTGAATTGATTTTTACGTTTTTAAATAAAACCCATTGTTGCAACCAACCGTTACAACAATGGGATTTTTGCTGCGTACTACAAGAATACGATCAACAGACACACTACGATTGCGAAGAAAGCAACACCTTCGATAAGGGCTGCTGCCACGATCATGTTTGAACGGATATCACCGGCAGCTTCTGGCTGACGAGCGATGGATTCAAGTGCACTGCGACCAATTTGTCCGATACCAAGACTGGCACCAATGGTTGCGATAGCTGCGCCTAAGCCGGCAGCCATTTTAGCGATAGGTGCAAGATCTATAGCAGCTTGCATGAGAACGTTTAATAGTTGCATGATGAATGTTTATTAAGGTTAATAATCGGGTTTATTTTTAATGTTGTTCGTGCTGATGTTCCTCATGTGCGTGTTCTTCAACTGCCATTCCAATGAAAATAGATGACAAAAGCGTGAAAACATAAGCCTGGATGAAGGCAACCAACAACTCAAGAAAATTCATGAAAATGGACAAAGCAATGGACAAGATCGACATACCATATCCGGCATAGATGCTCGATTTTCCAAAAACGAAAATCAAACTTACAAAGCCTAAAATAATGATGTGACCTGCGGTAATATTCGCAAACAAACGCACTGCCAATACAAAAGGTTTTGTTAACACGCCAACGATTTCGATAATTGGCATCAGTGGAATTGGTATTTTTAACCACCATGGCACGCCGGGCGTATTGAAAATATGCATCCAATAGTTCTTGTTTGCTCCAAAAATGATGGTGAAAAAGGTGCAAAGTGCCAACACACCTGTGAGTGCAATATTACCAGTTAAATTGGCTCCAAAAGGGAAAATCGGAATGAGTCCCATCAGGTTATTCAAGAAAATAAAGAAGAAAACCGTTAATAAATATGGAAGAAACCGCATATAATGTTTTTCGCCAACTGATGTTTTAACCACCTCATCACGGATAAAGATAATCAGAGGTTCGACCAGCGATTGCAGCCCTTTGGGCGCATGTTTTCTGTTTTTTTTATACGATCGGGCTACGATTGTGAAAATCAAAATAATAATAATTGAAGAGATGAAAACGGCCAATGCGTTTTTTGTAAATGAAAAATCGTAGGGTTTCACTTCGGTGCCATCGGCTGCTTTGTGAACAATTTTTCCCTTCTGCATGCCTGTATGGGTGATGTAATAACCCAAATATTCTTCCTTACCATGATGAAATTTTGAAGACATGAAAAAATGCCATTTGCCATCATCATATAAAATCACAGGCAAAGGAATACTGATGTGCGTATGGCCAATGGTGGCAATATGCCATTCGTAAGCATCTACCAGATGCTCAATGATCACCTTTCCGGGATTGAATTCTTCTTCGGCTGGTTGCTCGTGCGAAGCTTCACCAGACACTGCGGGTTGTTCTTCATTCGCAAACACTTGCATGGTTCCGAAAGCAAGTATCAGAACCCAAAATAATTTCCAAAAGGGATTAACCTTTTTATTGTTGTTCAGCGCCATCTATGATCTTGATTCTGCGTTAGAAATAGTTTGCAATTTTACGAAAGAATCCTCAATTACGAAAGGATTTTCCAATTTTTTTCTTCATACACGTAATTTATCATCCCTATTTAGGGTATTCATTGACTGTATTGAAGCAGGTTTTCCGGCTCAAAAAGCTTAAAAAACAATCCGAATGATGAAATGATTAATAAATAAGGATTTGTAGTACTTTTGCAGCCAAACAATAACAACATATCGTATGTCGAAAATTATGGATCCCATTGGCCGACTAATGGGTTTACGCTATAAATCACATCCTTGGCACGGTGTCGAAATCGGACCAAACGCACCTACAGTTATCACCTGTTTCATCGAAATGGTTCCGACCGATACGGTTAAATATGAGGTCGATAAAGTTTCAGGTTATCTACGCCTCGATCGACCACAAAAATACTCAAACGTTGTTCCTGCTTTGTATGGTTTTGTACCGCAAACATTTTGTTCTGATCTGGTAGCAGAATATTGCAACGAAAAAACCGGCAGAACCGACATCAAAGGCGATCGCGATCCTTTGGATATTTGCGTGCTCACCGAAAAAGAAATTACCCATGGCGACATTCTCGTGCGTGCCAGACCAATTGGCGGTTTCCGGATGATTGACGGAAACGAAGCCGATGATAAATTGGTTGCTGTATTGGATAATGATGCCGTTTATGGAAATTATAAGGATATCACCGATTGTCCTTCACTTGTGCTCAACAGATTGAAACATTACTTTCTCACTTACAAGGACTTACCAGGAAAAGAGATTCATGTTGAGATCACCCATGTTTATGGAATTGAAGAAGCGCACGAAGTTATTCGGAGGTCGATGGAAGATTATCACCACAAATTTGACAATCTTGATATGTTCCTTTCAGAGGTGTAATAATTTAATGCATAATTTTATTTACCTATCTTTCAATACCTGTTTTTGAGAGAAAATAATGTACGATTTATGAAACGATTACTCATTTCGATATTTGCTATTTTATTGATATTCAATTGTAATGCCCAGCAAATTCCGACGGTTTATTCCAATTTCAGCTATGAGAACGATACCTTGTATTTCACTCATCCCGAATCGGGCGACCGGGTGAGCGAAAACGTATTTTCTCCTTCACTCACACTTGATAAAATCATTCAGTCACCAACTGGAAGTGCAGCTGGAATTGATTTTGATTTCAACGATTCAACCTTCAACGGAACCATGTATTACGGTTTCATCGTTACCGAAAACGTAAAGTTTTCGCAGCCAATGTGGTTCAGTAAGTCTGCTTTTATCCTGAAAGGTAAAACATCGGTGAATCTTTTGGCGATGAAAGAAAAATACGACATCATCGATTGGGAGAAAAATGGTTACGGTTTATTGGGTTACAGGCTCGAAGACAGCAAAGGAAAATTACTGTACGATGGCCGGATTTCGTTTATGGGCACCGGTCCTTTCGAAACTGAAACGACCATTACAGAAGGTCCGTTTGTGAATGTTGTAACTCCCGAAAGTGTTACGATAAGCTTTAATACCAATCAGTTAACCAGTCCAGCAATCGTGGTGAATGATTCGGAATTTAAGGAAAAACAGCTGATGATGAATCCATTGGGAAGTCGAAAACACCAGATTTTGATTCATCATTTAACGGCAGATTCAACCTATCAATATCAACTGAAAGTAGGAAGACGTTCATATAATTACAGTTTCAAAACTGCACCAAAAAAAGGTTCGCATCAAGCAATCCGAATTGCCTATGCCAGCGATTCTCGCGAGGGAAAAGGCGGTGGCGAACGTGGTTTTTTTGGCACAAACGCCTATATGATGAAGAAAATTGGCGCACTTTCGATGCAACAAAACACTGATTTCGTGCAGTTTACAGGTGATTTAATTTCAGGATATAAAAATGATGCCGAAGAATTACAACTTCAATATGCCAATTGGAAAAGAGCCGTTGAACCTTTTTGGCATTATATTCCTTTTTACACAAGCATGGGAAACCACGAAGCTTTGATGACCTCGTTTGGCTTGCCAGAAAAAGGCGTTGCGGTGGACAAATTTCCATTCGAGACACAATCAGCTGAAAAGATTTTCATGGATGAGTTTTGTAATCCTGCAAACGGTCTGGATAGCGAAGATGGAGCCTATTATGATCCTGATAAACAAAACATTAACTTTCCGACTTACAAGGAAAGTGTTTATTATTATACTTATGGAAATATTGCGATGGTGGTTTTGAATACCAATTATTGGTACGCGCCTTCTGTCGAATTAATCGCAGTTTCAAGTGGCAATCCACATGGTTTCATCATGGACAAACAACTTGAGTGGTTTCAAAAAACACTTGCTTTATTGGAAGTGGATGTCACGATTGATCATATTTTCGTGAGCCTGCATACACCGGTTTTCCCCAATGGCGGACATGCCAACAACGATATGTGGTATTTCGGTAATAACGATATTCGACCTTTTGTGGCTGGCAATCCTACTGACAAAGGAATCATCGAAAGACGTGATCAACTGCTTGATTTAATGATAAATAAAAGTAAAAAAGTTATCGCGATTTTAACCGGAGACGAACATAATTACAGTAGGATGCGTATTAGCACACAAATGGAAATGTATCCCGAAAACTGGACTTCTGAAAAATTGAAACTCAATCGCGACATCTGGCAAATAACAAATGGTTCAGCAGGTGCGCCTTATTACGGACAAGAATCCTTGCCTTGGTCGGCTTATGTTGAACATTTTTCAACCCAATATGCCCTCGTTTTTATAGATGTTGAAGGTAACCACGTGAAAATGAAAGTGATTAATCCGGATACGTTGGAAACGATTGAAGAAGCGGTTTTGAAATAGGAGGTTGATGAGTTGAAAGGTTGAAAAGTTGAAAGGTTGAAAAGTTGAAAGGTTGAAAAGTTTCCCGTCGTGCCGCCGGGCAGGCAGGTTTGTTTTGTTTCACATTTAATCATGCTTCGCACAATTTTTCTCACAACTCACTACTCATCTCTTTGTATTTCAGTAACTTCGTGCTTCGTTCTTCCTCGTCTA
>CANNKD010000121.1 GCA_947505205.1 Bacteroidota bacterium
TGGTTAATTTCTGTAACCAATGCTTCCAGATGGTAATCCGATTGCGAAATCTGTGTGCTGTTGAAAGTGTTTGTTTCGATGATATCGGCACCGGCTTCGAGGTATTCGCGGTGAATGGCCGAAATGATCTGTGGCTGCGTGAGGCAAAGCAGGTCGTTATTGCCTTTCAGATCGGAATGATGATTTTTAAATTGCTCGCCGCGGTAATCTTTTTCAGTAAGGTTATAGCGCTGAATCATCGTGCCCATTGCACCATCGAGCACGAGAACACGCTCTTTGAGTAAATCCTTTATATCGGGTTTTATGTAGGTCATAGTCTTCTGTTTTAAGTCGATAAAAAAACACACAAAATACTTCAAATCAGTCAGATAAAAAATCTAACTTGCTCGCAAGCAAACCATTGGCATAAAATTAACAACAATCATTTTTATTCGTCTCATTTATAATCTCCCAGCAAGTTGCCAAGTTGGGTTAGGTATTAGCACCACTCCCGAACGGGTCGGGAAGGTTGCTAGAGCTTCGCTGAGCCTAATCTCTCCACTCTTCTTTATAAATCAAAAGACCTTTTTTAAGGAAGGGCAGTTGAAATACGCGACTGCAAAGATAGAATAATTTTGAATTTGAAAATTCGGCAATTTGAAAATTCGGCAATGTGGCAATTCGGCAATTTGAAAATTTGGTAATTTGAAAATGATTTCTCTACTATTTTTGCATCAACTTGTGGAATTTGAATTAAAGTGTTAATTTTGGGAGAATTATAAAAACACCCGTGAATTTAACACAAACTATCCATTGAAAAATCTGTCTGTTTTATTAATCATACTTCTTCTGTCAGCCAGACTGATGGCGCAGGGCTGCTTGCCAGAAGGAATAACTTTTACAACCCAGGCACAGATTGATAATTTTCCGGTGAATTATCCCGGGTGTAACGAGATTGGAGGAGGTGTTTACATTCTGGATGCTGAAATAAACAATTTATCAGGTTTATCAAACATAACAAGCATTGGTGGCGATTTGTTTTATTATTGTTGTCATGAATTACAAAGCTTCGAGGGATTTAATAACTTGAGTTTTATTGGTGGAGAATTTTTTCTCGATGGGAATGAAAGTTTACAAAACTTCTCAGGATTAGAGAATCTTGATTCAATTGGTGGTCGCCTATATATTAGTTTCAATGAATCACTTGTTAGTCTTACCGGTCTGGATAATTTGAAACGTATTGGTGGTGAAATATACATCCAATATAACACGAATTTATCAGATATTCAAGGCCTATCGGATCTTGAACAAGGTTCAATTAGTAATTTGAGTATTTCATACAATCCGGCCTTACAAAATTGTCAGACAGTACCTCTCTGTGAATTTCTCTCAAATCCGACAAGTTCGGTGAATATTTATTTGAACGGAGACGGTTGCAGCAATCCTTCTGAAATAGCTGAATCCTGTGGATTTGCACTAGATTGCTTGCCATACGGCAATTATTGGGTTAAAACCCAACAGGAAGCGGATAATTTTTTCCAGTATTATCCCGGATGTACCGATTTGAAAGGTGATTTGCATATTGGTGGAGAAACTCTAAATTATGTTAATGGTTTATTTGGAATAAATTCGGTTGAAGGGCATCTGATGATCCAAAATAACTTCAGTATGAATAATTTAATTGGCATGGAATCCCTTACAAGCGTTGGTGGTAATTTATATGTTGGAGGTAATGAATCGGATGGGAATGAATATTTGCGAAATTTTGAGGGATTGGAAAATCTGGTCAATTTTGATGGTGATATTCAAATAATTGGAAATTATGCTCTTGAGAATCTTCATGGTCTTTCAGGCATCGATTCTGTAATTGATTTAACTATCTCTAGTTATCCAGGTATAATTGATTTATCAGGATTGGATAGTCTGACCACAGTGATGCATGATTTTCATATTTCAGGATATTCGTTGAAGCACTTAATTGGTCTCGAAAAAATTGATTCTGTTCGAGGAAACTTAACTATCGGTGGAACTGATTCGCTGATTGATCTGGAAGGATTAAATAATTTGAATTATATTGGTGGTGAGCTTAGAATTTCCAATAATAAATCCTTGAACGATTTAGCCAAACTCATTAGTATTAAATCAGTTGGTGATATCGCAATTATGAACAATGAATCATTAACAAGTTTAGAAGGATTGGATAGCATTAACAGTCAGGATATCAGCTATCTGTATATATATAATAATGAAATGTTATCTCAATGCGAAATAAAAAGTGTTTGCGAGTACCTTATTGGCATGAACGGCACTGCTGTTATTAGTAATAACGCCACTGGCTGCAACACCCGCGAAGAAGTGGAAGCCGCTTGCACTGTTGGTCAGAATGAAATGAAACTGAATGATTTTTGCCGGGTATTTCCAAATCCGACTTCCGGTTTGCTGCGGTTTTCGTTTACACTTACTGAGCCAGCCGTTATAAGTATTGAAATAGTGAATAGTCTTGGACAAAAGATCAAGGGTCCCGAATCTGGCTATTTGTCTTCCGGCACGCATGAAATCATCTGGAATGCCAGTCACCTGCCCGATGGAATCTATTTCTACAGGCTACAAACCAATTCGCAAACCGCTAGCGGTAGAATCGTAATTTCGGAATAAGTATCTAAAACATTCGGAATAATTCAAAATTGAAGTGAGGTTGAGAGGATAAAGTCAGAAGACCATAGTTAACGGTGAAAATTTGCATGCCTCTGAGGTAGGACGAGGAAAGTGAAAATATTTTGCTTGAAATTCCGGATCAAATCGCTTAATTTTGAATGCATAATACAACTCCTATGAATCCATCCTTATTTCAGGTTATGAAGAAAATTTCTATAATATTGATATTCATCGTATTATCTCTCGGATTAAAGGCGCAGGGCTGTTTGCCGGAAGGAATAATTTTTACAACCCAGGCACAGATTGATAGTTTTCCGGTGAATTATCCGGGATGTACAGAGATAGAAGGGAATGTTAAGATTTCTGGTGGTGATATTATTAATCTGAATGGTTTAGAAAGTATCAATATATTTCATGATGGATTAGAAATTAGTAATTGTCAATCACTTATCAACTTAAATGGTCTTAGCAGTCTGCATTCAGTTGAGAATTATTTTTCAATTTTCAATAATTCCGGTTTGCAAAATTTGACAGGAATAGGGAATCTCGATTCAATCAAGGAAAGATTCACTATCCAATTCAATAATCTACTTAGTAATTTAGCCGGTCTCAATAGTATTATTTATATTGGAGATTTAACAATTGCAAATAATGAATCTTTAACTGATTTATCCGGTTTAGAAAATCTTTCATCATTACCTTATGGTCTTGATATCTTAATGAATAACTCACTTGAATCATTAGGACCCATTGGAAGTATTTCTGAAATTGGTGGTAATGTAGAAATTGTTGGTAATAAAAATCTTACGAGCCTTTCAGGTCTTGAAAACATAACTTCGATAGGAGGAGAGTTATTAATTAGGCAAACTGAAAAAATGCAAAGTTTATCCGGCATCGAAAACGTAAATTCAATTGGCGGTGATTTAAGAATATTTGATAATGTTGCTTTGAACGATCTGTCAGCACTTGAAAATACTACTTCTATTGATGGAAGCATTTGGATATTTCGAAACTCAATGCTTACCACATTGCATGGATTAGAGAATATTAATCCTGAATCTATCTTAGAATTACATTTATTCGCAAATCCAATTTTATCTGTCTGTGAGGTTCAAAGTATATGTAACTATCTAACTAGTCCGAATGGAGTTATCAATATTGATGGTAACTTAATGGGATGCAACAGTGAAGAAGAAGTGGAAGCCGCCTGCCTTGTCGGACAGCAAGAAATGATCCCTGATGATTTTTGTCAAGTTTTCCCAAATCCGACTTCCGGTTTGCTGCGGTTTTCGTTTACAATTACTGAGCCAACGGGTTTCAGTATTGAAATAGTAAATAGTCTTGGACAAAAGATCAATGGTCCTGAACCTGGCTATTTGTCTTCCGGCGCGAATGAAATCATCTGGAATGCCAGTCACCTGCCCGATGGAATCTATTATTACAAATTACAGACTGATAATCAAACTGTTGGCGGTAAATTGATTTTGATGAAGTAAATCCAACTTCGATCTTCATTCACATACCTGCCCTTCCCTGCCCGATGCAGGCGTGGACTCCGCTCAGGCTGACCGTAATTTTTACTTCGTGCTTCGTGCTTCCCCGTCGTGCCGCCGGGCAGGCAACTTCGTGCTTCCGTCTTCGGACTTCCAACTATTTTATTTACCTTTGCAAAAAATTTCAAATCACACAACAATTTACTATGAATCAAAGTATTACCGAAAACGATCTTCAATACAAAGTCGCCGACATTAAGTTGGCCGATTGGGGTCGTAAAGAAATAGAAGTTGCCGAGATGGAAATGCCCGGCCTCATGTCGCTACGAACAAAATTTGGCGCGAAAAAACCATTAAAAGGTGCTCGTATATCGGGCTCGTTACACATGACCATTCAAACCGCAGTTTTAATTGAAACTTTGGTTGAATTAGGTGCCGAAGTGCGTTGGGCAAGCTGCAATATTTTTTCAACACAGGATCACGCTGCTGCTGCCATTGCTGCTGCCGGTATTCCGGTTTTTGCCTGGAAAGGCGAAACCCTCGACGAATACTGGTGGTGTACCAAACAAGCACTCACTTTCGAAGGTGGCTTAGGTCCAAACCTCATTGTTGATGATGGTGGCGATGCTACCATGATGATTCACAAAGGTTTCGAGATTGAAAAAAATCCTGAATTATTGAAAGCTGCAACTGATAATGCGGAAGAAACAGCATTTATGAAATCGCTTCAGGAAACTTTTGTTGAAGACAACAAACATTGGCATCGCACGGTTGCCGACTGGAGTGGCGTTTCGGAAGAAACAACGACCGGCGTTCACCGTTTGTATCAGATGATGGAAGCCGGACAATTGCTGGTTCCTGCCATCAACGTGAACGACTCGGTTACCAAATCGAAATTTGATAATTTATATGGCTGTCGCGAATCGCTGGCCGATGGAATCAAACGTGCTACCGATGTAATGCTTGCCGGTAAAGTTTGCGTTGTGTTGGGTTATGGTGATGTGGGAAAAGGCTCAGCAAAATCGCTAAAAGCTTATGGAGCTCGTGTTATTATTACAGAAATTGATCCAATCTGCGCTTTACAGGCAGCCATGGAAGGTTTTGAAGTAACAACCATCGAAGATGCCCTTCCTATTGGAAACATTTACGTAACCACAACCGGAAACAAAGACGTTATCACCTTGGATCATATCCGTCAGATGAAAGATCAGGCGATTGTTTGCAACATCGGTCATTTCGACAACGAAATTCAGGTTAGTAAACTCGATAATGCAAAAGATGTTACCAAAACCACCATCAAACCACAGGTTGATAAATACGAATTCGCAACAGGAAACTGCATTTATCTGTTGGCCGAAGGTCGTTTGGTTAACTTAGGTTGCGCCACAGGCCATCCAAGTTTCGTGATGAGCAATTCATTCACAAACCAAACATTGGCTCAACTCGATTTGTGGGAAAAACGCGGTAACCTGGAAATAGATGTGTATCGTCTTCCAAAACATCTGGACGAAGAAGTTGCCCGTTTGCATCTGGCTCAAATTGGCGTGAAACTCACCACCTTAACCGACGAACAAGCTGCCTATCTTGGCATTCCTGTTGGTGGGCCATATAAAGCTGATCATTACAGGTATTAAACAGTGCCTTGAGTACTTAAAGTGCCTTGAGTACTTAAAGTGCCTAAAGTACTTAGAGCTATAAAAAATGTGCTAAAGTTCTGGGTTTAGATTAAAAATGAAACATTGGCGTTGGTTATTGGCTTCGGCTAATAGCCAACGCCAATTTTATCGGCTTCATTCTTCCTCGTCTTGCAGCCGAGCAGGCGTCTTCGTGCTTCGGTCACTGAGGCTCTCGAAGTGCCGACTTCTCACAACTCACTACTCATCTCTTTGTATCTCAGTAACTTCGTGCTTCGTGCTTCAAACTTTGTGCTTCAGTCTTCTCAACTAATTGAAAATCCGCAGATACTGGCCGTTGTAGGTAGCATTATATCTGATCATCGGCCATCGGCCTTCGCCCTGAAAAAGGCTTCCATCCAACAAAGAATATGTGGTTCCCATACAGTTATCTTTCGCAAAAGGATAATTTGCTCCAACTACCAAGCGCGTGCACGATGTCGGACTGTCGCAACATTTATTCGGTTCATTCGGTGGTGTGCGCTCATAGGCAACGAACTCGTCCTGGGTAATCCTACTGACGATAATTCCACGGCTCGGCGGTTCTGCTGTCAGATACATCCAGCCACCGGCAGTATTCAACTCCTGATACATGGTGGAATTGGGATCGATCGTGATATTGATGTAAACGATTGGAATATTTGGATTCTGCTCTTCTTTGGTGCAGGAACTGATGCCAAACAACCAGAAAACGATGCTAACACCTAAGATACGAAAGATGAATGAATTATTAAACCGAAAACAGATTGTATTCATGCGTGTATAAACGTGAAAATCAAGTCAAAATTACTTTACTTTGTGCTATAATTCACTTTTGACTAAATAAATGCGTCTTAGAAACATTAGAAATTACTTTTTTGCGGTTATTTGCTTCCTCACAATCAGCGCATGTAGAACAGAATCAAGTGCTTCAAAGGCTCAGCGTGAAGCCTATAAACAAGAAGCAGCTCTTGAAAAGGAGGACGAGAAAGTTTATGCAGAAGAGGTAGAATCGCACTATAAGCAGCAATCGACCAACTCGAAAAAGCAGATGAAAAAGATGGAAAAAATAAATCGGAAAAACATGCAATCACATCGTCGTTCAAGGTTTCATGATTTTTTCGATTTTAACTCGGCATGCAAATAAAAATGAACCGGCTAACGACATATTCTATTTTAAAATTTATCGGTCCTGATTTCAGAACAAGTAAGTTTATTCTGACAATCATTTTCGGATTTTTTACTCTTCAACCATGCTTTTCTTCGGTCGCCACAAAAAAAAACTGGCAGTATTTCGACCGCATCATGTCGGAAAACATCAAGGTAGAACGCGGTATTTCCCAGAATTCGGTGAAAACAATCATGCAGGACGACAAGGGATTTATGTGGTTTGGCACTTTAGACGGCTTGAATCGGTACGACGGCTATTCATTTGTGTCCTATAATAAAGAACAAGGACTCAGCAATGAATCAATCAAGGTTTTGTTTCAATCCGGCGATACAATCTGGATCGGAACAGAAATGGGATTAAATTATCTCACCTTACAAACGGATAGTATTCATGTTTTTCAGGAATCGAATCCGCTTAAACATTCACTTGCAACGGCTGAAATAAACAATATTTACAAAGATCATGCAGGAACCATTTGGGTTTGTACATCAAAAAGTCTCGTAATAGTAAATGCAAGTCAAAATCAGGGTAGTCCTTTCAAACTGCTTGAAGATGTATTTCACTTGAATGATATTCAATATAATATGATTATTCAGGATCACGAAAACAACTATTATATCGCTACCAATTGTGGTTTGTTTGTCATTTACAGTAAAACTCTCTCTGTTAAAAGGTTTGTAAACGAAGAGTTGAACAAACTTAGTTTACCGCATAATCAGGTAAACACAATTGCATTCAGCAGCAATCAACAATTGGTTGTGGGAACAAAATCCGGCTTGATTCAATTTGACAAAAACCTGCATACGTTTCATCAAATTCCAACGATCAATTCATTGAACCATCCTTTAAGCACAAATGAAATTCTGAGTATCGTGAATGAGAGCGAAAAAGGGATTTGGGTTGGAACTTACGATAGCGGGCTTTACTTTATAGAGTCTGAGACCAATGAAGTTAGTAATTATGTATATAACTCATCTATAAATTACAGTCTTTCCAATAATAGGGTTTTCAGTCTTTGTTTTGGATCACAGGATATATTATGGATTGGAACATTCAATGGTATTAGTAAACTCGACAAAAATGTCCAAAAATTCAAATGTTATAGGACGAATAATGAAGACCAAAGTGGGTTTTCGAATAACCAGGTATGGTGTTTCCTCGAATATAGCCAACACAAACTGCTTGTGGGAACCGATAATGGAATTAGTTTGTTTGATAAAACAAATAGTATATATACTGATTTTAAAGAACTTAACCAAAGACTTTTTGGCGATAAGAACATTCAAATACGGTGTATTTACAAAGATCACAAAGGCAATTATTGGTTTGGTTCGCGAAACAATGGACTTTTTCGATACGACCCGATCAAAAGAAAACGGGTTCAATATCAATACGAACCGACGAACAATAAATCGATTAGCAGTAATTTAATTTTAAATATTATAGAAGACAAAAACGGAATTATTTGGATAGCTACCAACAATGGCTTGAATCGATTTGAAAATGATCACCGTGGTTTTAAAGCATATTTTCACAATGAAACCGACACTACTTCATTGGCGCATAATAGAATTTATGATCTTGCCATTGATAGCACCAATCATTTGTGGATAAGCACCGCCAACGGTTTGTCGTGCTTTAACGAGGAAACAGAATCGTTTTCGAATTATCTGATCCCAAAATCTCAGCTCAAAGAAACAGCTGGTGGTTCTAACTTTTTTTACACGATCCATCTCGATCACGACAGCATAATTTGGATTGGCACAAGAGGCGGAGGGTTGGCAGCCTACGATATTCATAAAGATAAATTCACAGTTTTAACTAGTCACGACGGACTTTCTGACAATGTGATATACTGCATATTGGAAGATCCTTACCATAATTTATGGATCTCGACCAATTGGGGATTATCGCGTTATAACCGAACAGAATTCACAAATTTCTACGTAACTGACGGACTTCAAAGCAACGAATTCAACTGGAATGCAGGCTATATTGCATCGGATGGCGAGTTTTATTTGGGAGGCATGAATGGTTTTAATACATTTTATCCGGAAGAACCAAAACAACAGCAGGAAGTACAAAAACTCAAGGTGATTGAATATAAAAAATTCAATATTCTACAAAAAATAAGCATCAACAATGGCGATACAATTTGGTTGCATTATGATGACAACTTTTTTTCGTTCAGCTTTGCGGCACTCGATTTCAGCAATCCTTCTAAAATAAACTATCGGTATATGCTCGAAAACTACGATACCAAATGGATAGAGAAAAATGCTGAGCACCGGCTGGCCGAATATACCCATGTACCTCATGGCACATATAAATTCAGATTAATGGCCACAAATATCGAGGACCGATGGAACGGGAAGGAACTCAGTTTCACAATTATTATTAAACCTCCCTGGTACGCAACATGGTATATAAATACAATCGGAATACTTGTTATCTGCATCATGATCTATTTAATCATTGTTCAGAGAATCAAGATATTAAACAAGAAACACGAAGACGAGAAACAAGTTTATGCTGTTGAAAAGCAACTGTATCAATTAGAGCAGAAAGCCTTGCAGCTTCAGATGAATCCACACTTTTTGTTCAACGCACTCAATAGTATTCAAGGCCTTATATTGGGAAATGACATCAATGGTGCCATTCATTATCTTTCGAAATTTTCGAAGTTGATGCGCCAAACACTCAGCAATTCTGGCGAAAGTTTAATTCCGCTCCAGGATGAACTGTATGCTTTGCGATTATACCTCGAAATTGAATCATTCAGATTTGGCGATCGCTTCACATTCAACATCAAAGTTGATCCATCCATAGATGAAGAATTCATTGAAATTCCACCAATGATACTCCAACCCTATGTCGAAAACGCGATTATTCATGGTTTGCTCAATAAAAAAAGCAAAGGCTACCTGCTTATCGAGCTCACAAAACAAGGACAACACCTGCATTGTCTGATTCAGGATAACGGAATTGGCCGTAAACGTGCGATGGAAATCAGGGCAGAATCGGGCATTGAACGAAAATCAAAAGGAATGGTAATCACAAGTGAACGATTGGCTATTTTGAACCGCTTAAGCGACGATACCTATGCCGTTCATGTAACTGATCTTTTCGATGAAAACGGAAATGCATCAGGCACAAAGGTGGAAGTTAACATTCACCTGAAAAAATAATGAATCCTGTCAGAATTTATTATCGTCTGATTACCTATACTTTACGCTGTTTTCAATATATATTTTTAAAAAAAACAGGTAGTAAAACCCATTTACCTGTATGAGATATATTACCTTCGCTTTTTGAATTCGAAATAAGAACTCAACCAAAAATTAATTTTTTATTCATGATTCGTTCGGTCATAGTTGAA
>CANNKD010000122.1 GCA_947505205.1 Bacteroidota bacterium
AACAAACAAAATGTATTTTAGGTTGTTTCTATTTCGTCATTAGCTTGATTTTTCTTTTGCTTCTTTTCTTTCTTCTTTTTTAGGAAATATTCGAGAACCTTAGATACAATGGTTCCCGCAACGGCTGTTGATGTTATGGTTTCATTCAATAATGACGATAAAATCCGGCTGGGTTTCAGGCTTTCACCTACTTCAAAAACATCCTGTTCGATGAGTAATTCTTTGTGGCGAACCTGAAGTTTCATGAGTTCGAGGCGTGTTTCGAGTTCACGAAGGCTGTTGATCGGGATGTGTCCTTCCGTTTCTTCAATATCACGAAATACACTGTGGTCATTCATGATTTTCACAACCGGATTGCTGATGAGTTTTACTCTTTTTAAAAACAGAATCAGTCCGGCAACTATATAAAATGCGCTCGCAACTAGAAATCCTTGTGTATAAGTGCCGATATTGTCGCCAAACCAATATACGAAAGCAAAAGTCAGCAATAACATCACCATCGAAGCAAAACCCGCCAATATGACACCAATAATGATCAGGGTTGTCATTTCGGCCATACGCTTGCCAAGAAGCAGGCCAAGATAATTTATCCGGAGGTTGATGTAATCAACAAATTCTGTTGACAGCTGTTTAATTGGCTGGGTAATATCTTCTAATAGCATAATATTTTATTCAAAATTTGGATATTTTTAAACATCTTTTACCTTTGATTTCATCTCGTTCAGTTTTTGATCAATAGCAGTTTTTAATTCCTCAATCTTGTCAGGAAGACTGTCTTTCAGGTTTTTAGCTTTTTCGGAAAATTTTCTCCTTGTTTCCGACCCTTTATCTGGTGCAAGAAATATTCCGGCAACGGCTCCGATTGCGGCACCAATCAATAATCCGAATAAAAATTTTGATGTGTTTGATCCCTGGTTACCCATAATATCGACTAGGTTTTAATGTAAAACTTAGTGTAAAGATAATTCCATTTACATTTGTTATCGAAAAAAATATTTAACAAAAATGAGTTTTTTAAGAAAGCTGCAGCAGCGTTGGGCTGTGAAGAACCTGATTCAGGTAATATGGATTTTGCTGGTTTTTACTTTCACCGGATTTTCGGTATTGATTGTAGAAGAATGGATTACGAATTTCATTGGCGTGCCAAAGGAAATACCTGATTGGCAGCGTGTATTGCTTTTTGTCGTAGTAACGCTTCCCATTTATCAGGTTTTACTCTTGTTTTTTGGTGCAATTTTTGGTCAGTTTCGGTTCTTTTTAGATTTTGAAAAGCGCTTTTTTCGACGAATTTTTCGAAAATAGACCTTTTCTTTGTCCTAAAATCCAACCTGCATGGTAAATTTATATCCAAAATTTTTATCAATCTCAGGATATGCGTAACTGCCAAAACGATAGAAAGTCCCAACGCCAAGCTTGATTGCAGGTAACTTCAATAAGTTGTTAATCAATAATCCGCTTTCATAAAATCCTTTTTCCATCGTGTTGAATTGTATGTTTTTGTGAACTTCGGGATGTTTCAATGATCCATAACCTGCATTTAATGACACCACAAATTCGGGTTGAAAATGTCCTTTCCTGAATAATAATTTGCCGAAATCGTGAGTCAGAAAGGCGGAAAAATACCGATCCGACAGAAATTCATTCATGCGCATGGTGCTGAAACTCGCCGGGGCATAGAGACCAAATGGTGTAAATGAAGCAGGTGCGTAGAAAAGATTGGTAGCCGGAATATTTGCATCAATAATTCCGCCTTGAAATAATAGGTTGGTTTTGCCTAAATATTTCGTTTGAATGGTCTTTTCACACTGAATCTGAAACTTATTGTAACCGGTTGTTTGTCCGGCAAATTGAACAGATCCGTGTGTATAAGTGACCCAGAAAATTGGATAGTTGGTGCCAAGTGAAAGCAGATTTCGATTGGTTTGCATGAACTTTTCTCGAAAAGCAAATCGCATCGCAAGGCGAAATTCAGAAAAATCAAAAGCATTTGATCTTAGTAAAGTATCATTGGTTGGTTGATATTCGTAACCATAAAACGATTGTTTATCCTGTTTTGTGTAACCAATTTCCCATCGAAAATGAGTCAGTGCCCTGAATCCAAGGTTGATGTCGAGCGATTTTGTAAAGTCCATTTGAGAAATATAAAACTGTCTGTAATTTCTCTCATCCCAAATGAATGTGTTCATCCCCAAAAAATAGGAACCTCCACTTTCGATAACATCTTCTTTATAAGCAATTTGCAATGCTGTTTGTGAATTCTTGCTTGGTTTAATAGAAAAATCACCTCCAAATTTCGCTTGTTTATCCTTAAAACCATAGCCCCAAAAGCCGCCAATTTTGAAAATACCTGAAATTCGGTCGTTGGTGTGCAGGCCGATACCGGTATAAAAACCTTCGTATGCATTGATTCTGATAAATCGGTTCATATCGAGATCGACAAATTTGAGCGGAATCTTCCCTGTTAACATAGTCTCGAAGGTTTTTGCCAGTCGGTCGAGGTTTTTTGCCTCACCGATTGAATCCATGAAACGATATGTTTCTAAATCTCGGTTTGTGAGTGAATCGGAGCGAAACTGACTCCAGTAAACCTCATCTTTGTCGGCAGCATCCGGTTTCACTTCAATGGCAATCTCGCTGTTTCTGATTTTCTTCACCTCTGGATTTATCTCAATATCACGCAGATAGCTTTTCCCGATGCCGACCATGGGATAGTATTTACCACCAGAAACAACCTGTGCAGTGCTCATGATTATATCGGTATTTAGCTGGGCAGGAAACCAATGCAGGCCATCCACTTTTTCGTATAGTTGTTGAATTTTAATTGAAATTCCATTTTCTTCACGTGCCGGCTCTGCAATAACATTCTGTATCGCCCATTGATCGGAATGTATGGTGATTGTTCCTTTCAAACCGTCGAAATTGGTGTGGATAAATGGACGATAAGTAATGGTGAAAATAGTGTCGTGATCACCGGTAGGCATTTGATTTTCAAGGATAAACAGATATTTTTTAGTACTTCCCCGGCTAATAGGATTGATGTAGTTTTTGTCAGCAATACGGATCATTTCATCAAAGAAATCGGTTGATTGAACCTGCGAAAGTAAGAAAGTGAAAATCGGATCCTGAAAGCCTGAAATTCTTGATGCGATCACTTTTTCAATACTTTTATCTGGCGACTGGAATGTTCGTTCGGTAACGGTTTCGAGGATAAAGAAATCGCGTTCTGTGAGAAATTTATTAAGTTTTTGACCATCCGATGTGTCGGCTCTTGCACTGTCAACTTTCAAAATCTTGGTGGTATCAACGGTCAAGACCAATTTGTCGTAAGAAGTATAGGAAAAGGAATTCAGTTTCTTCGGATTATTGAGGTCGCGGTTGTCGATCACATTTTGTATAATTCGGTGTGCCGGATTAATTCCGGGAACGACTATGACTTCTTGAAGTAAAATTTCCTTAGGTTGTAACTTGATTGACAGTTTCTTATCTGTTTTTGGTTGTGAAATTTCGAGTGTTTCATAGCCAACATATGAAAAACGAATAGATTGAACGGTCTGATTAATTTCAAGTTCAAATTTACCGTCGATATCGGTTGTCCCACTAAAATTCCCTTGGTTGAGCACAATATTCACAAAGGCTAAGGGAGCGCCATTTTTAGCGTCGAAAACGGTTCCTTTGATGGATTCCTTTTGAGAAAAGGCTGTTTGAAAGGTTATAAATAATGATAGAAAAATGCAAAATGTAGAAAGTCTATTCACAGTGTTTTAGTTCGGGTTATTGAAAGTAAACAACAGAAAATGAAATAGATACTAAACTGCAAAATAGTCTTCTAAAGCTGTAAGTGTATCGGCTCCGGTGAGGATGTCGTGTGCAATTTTACCTTCATGAAGAACCACAATCCGATCACAGATATCTGTTATGTGGTTGAGGTCGTGGCTTGAGATTAAAAAGGTGATTTTTTGCTCTGTTTGCTTCAGCTTGATGAGGTTTTTCAAGCGAATTTGTGTGCTGGGATCCAAACTATTAAATGGTTCATCAAGGACAACAATTTCGGGATTACCCATGAGTGCTGCAGCAATACCTATTTTCTGCTGGTTTCCCATTGAAAGCGTACGGATAAGTTTCTTTTTACCGATGATTTCACTATTAAAAAAATCTTCCATATCGTTGATAAACAATTGGATGTCATCTTTTGATAATCCTTTTATTTTGCCAGTAAACTCAAAAAATTCTTCAGGACTCAGGAAATCTATCAAAAAGCCCTGATCAAGAAATGAACCTGTCGTTTGCTTCCATAAATCACTTGTAGCTACATTTTGACCCTTAATTTCGATGTTTCCTGAATTTGCTTTAATCAAATCCAAAACCAATCTGAAAAGAGTCGTTTTGCCGGCGCCATTGTTTCCGACTAATCCAAAACTTGTTCCCTTTGAAATTAGTAAGTCATTGATGTTGAGTACTTCTACGCCGTTGTAGGCTTTTGTAAGATTGTTAATTTGTATCATTTGTAATTATTTTTATTATCTCATTATTTCATTGCCGAATTGTCTCATTATAGAATTGCCGAATTATCAACCTTTTTCCCTAAATCCTTTTGCCATAATATATTTCCGTTCGTATAAATTTTTCAGTACAACACGAATTAATTGTTGGCGAAAAACCAAACCTAATATTCCAATTGTTCCCAAAGCTATCAAACCAAAATTTGGATTTCCAAACCATTTAAATGGCAGATAAATGAATAATGGGCCAAGGAAAAATGGAAGTAGAAATAGAAAGTGAGATGCGCCAACACCTTGATAATTAAATGCGCTTCCTTGTTTCAGATTCATTGACTTTTTATTGTATGTCGCAAAATACAAGGCAATTGGAATGATAATGCCCAGATTAAAAAGAAAGCAAGCGGTATTGATAAAAAGTATTTGCTTTGCGAAAAGGAAATAGGGTAGGGTAATGATAAATGAAATTATTACCATGGATGAAGCCATAAAAAATTTGGCTCGCAGATAATCTTTAAAGTTAATTCCGGACGTGAGTAGCAAATCAAAATAGCTGCCTTCATAGGAGAAGGCATATTGTAAGTAATTCACCATCAGTATTCCAGTCATGAAGATACCGACAAAAATCATCATGCCGCCATCAATCGAATATGCCTCATTTGTGTAAAATAAAAAGCCATATCCAAAAAATAGGGGCGTAAGAAAGAGCATTGCCCGCGTGCGTTTGTTTCTTAAATAGAGTTTGATGTCGATACCGATGATTTCTCCGACAACGCCAAAATTCTTCAAATATCCAACATTACCAATTTGATTATCAGTCTTTTTAGTATAGGAGGAGAGGCCTTCCAGATAAAGATTGTTAGATAAAAAATTGAAATTTATCCAATAAACAACAATAACAAGCAGTATAGGCAAGGCCAGTAAAAGAGTTGACCGTGTTAAATATTCGATAAGCGATGCGAATTTTTCAGAAAATGAATACCATTTGAGATAATCACCGAGCGCAAAAAGTCCGATTATGGAAATTAAAATAGCTACAATAACCAGACTATTTACCATTTGTTTTTTGATATATATTACTAAATAGTTGATTGACAAATCAATAGAAATCATCGAAAGCAACCAAAGGCTGACAATTACTGGTCCGTAGTAAAAGGAAACCTGAAAATAAGCAAAAGGCGTGAAAAATATAATAGAGATTAAGTTGAAGAAGTTGATCGCGCCTTTGCTAAGTATAAAATGTAAAATCGATCGTTTTTTTATCGGCAAATGTAGATATGGCCTTATTTCCAGTACGGGTAAAGATTGCATCAGAAAACGCATCACAAACATTGCCGAAAAGTAATAGGCAATCACTTTATAAAAGGCGAATAATGGTTCCGTTCCTTCAACAATCTCATGCCATTTATTGGCAATTAATAGGGATGCGACGACTGCTTCGGCAAATAAAATGAAAAACATGATGAACATGAATATGTTCACTGCCAGACTCTTTTGCCATATTGGCGACCGTACGGCTTGTTTCCACTGGTGACTGATAAAAGATTGTATTAGCATGATTTATGTATATTTTCTTGATTCAAGATTAATATTGTAACATTTTCAAATTAGCACATTTTCAAATTAACTTCGGATTTTCTTTATGACGGTTTATATCACGCGACGATTTCTTTATCATATTTTGTTCAAAAGCTTCGGTTAAATTTACACCGGTTTGATTGGCCAGACAAATCAGAACAAACAGTATATCAGCCATCTCGTCAGCCGGATCATGGTCTTTTTCTGTTTCCTTGAAAGATTGTTCGCCATATTTTCGAGCCATGATACGGGCAAGTTCGCCAACTTCTTCCATCAATAAGGTCGTGTTGGTGAGTTCATTGAAATAACGCACTCCAACCTCTTTAATCCATTGATCCACTTTTTGTTGAGCCTGTTCTATTGTCATCCTTCTCAATTATTTCTAACAAAAGTAAGCAGCAAATCGAAACGGTACGAATCTCTTTATGAAAATTTATGAATAGTTAATTGGCGTATTATCATGCAAATTGGTTGAATGTCAGCTGTTACAGGCTATCTTTGCAAAAAAATTGATACTTTGAATAACAAAACAAATACATATTTAGCCAAAACAGTGTCGGGACTTGAAGGTGTTCTGGCCAAAGAACTGGAATCAATTGGAGCTGAAAATATCGAAATTCTGACTCGTGCGGTTCAGTTTACCGGTGATAAAGTGTTGATGTATAAAGCAAACTATGTGTTGCGCACAGCATTACGCGTGCTTAAAAAGATCTCCATTTTTCAGATTGAAAATGAGCAGGCACTTTATAATATGATGAATACCTTTCCCTGGGAAGATTATCTTACAGAAAATCAAACATTTGCGATTGATTCTGTAGTTAGCGGTTCCACTTTTACACATTCATTATTCGTTTCACAGAAAGCCAAAGATGGTTTGGTTGATCGCTTTAGAAGTAAAACTGGTATTCGGCCATCTGTAGATATCAATAATCCTGACCTGCGTATCAATATTCATATTTATTACAACGATTGCACCTTATCAATCGATAGTTCAGGCGATTCGTTGCATAAACGTGGATACAGGACAGCCGTTGACAAAGCCCCATTAAACGAGGTTTTGGCCGCCGGATTGATTCAACTCACTGGCTGGCAAGCTGATAGTAATTTCATTGACGGTATGTGTGGTTCAGCGACTTTGCCTATTGAAGCTGCCATGTTTGCCATGAAAATCCCTGCCGGTTATTTTCGTGAAGAGTATGGTTTTAAGAAATGGAACGATTTTGATAAAGAACTTTGGGACACGGTTGTTAAACAATTTTCGGCTGAAATTACTGATTTTAACTTCGAAATCTGGGGTTCCGATCATTCGGCCAAAGCAATCGGAATTGCTGAGGAAAATATTCGCAAAGCCCATTTGCATAAAGATATAAAGTTGACTCACAGAGAATTCGATAAGTTGAATCCACCCGAAGGTGATGGAATCATGATCATCAATCCGCCTTATGGCGAAAGACTTGAAGAATCTGACATTGTTGGATTGTATAAAATGATTGGCGACACACTTAAACAGAATTTCAAAGGTTACAAAGCCTGGGTCATCAGCAGCGATCTACCTGTTTTGAAACTGATCGGGCTCAAACCTTCAAAAAAGATCACTGTTTTCAACGGCCCACTCGAATGTCGTTTCGTTTGCTTCGATATATTTGGTGGAACCTACAAAGACATGAAGACCGAAAAGAGTAAGGGATAAAGTGCCTTCCTTTCAGGCTGCGTCAGCATCCTCGCTGCATATTCGTAGGACTTTTCTCTTTTCCCGTCTTACAGCCGGGCAAGCACTTTTCACTTTTAAAGCATTCCCTCATCTGCAAAGCTGTAAAAGCTATTGCCACCGATAATCAAATGATCTAAAACCTTGATTTCAAGGGTTTCACCGGCTGATTTCATCTTTTTTGTAAGACTGATATCTTGTGGACTTGGCACAAGCTGACCGGATGGGTGATTGTGACAAAGCACCACGCTCGAGGCATTTGCTTCAAGTGCAAATTTGAATATTTTTTTTGGATCGGCTACTGTGCCGGCAACTCCGCCATCGCTTATCTGCTTGATATTCAATAATTGATTGGCTCTATCAAGAAATAAAACCCAGAATTGCTCATAATTTAAGTCTGAAGCATACGGATATAAACATTCAAAAGCATCCTTGCTTGTTTTGATCTGTTTTAACTCAAGAGCCTCACTCTGTCTTCGTCTTTTGCCTAATTCAAGTGCTGCGATGATGCTAATGGCTTTTGCTTCGCCAATACCCGAATATTGCATTAAATCGTGAATGCTCATGCGCGAAAGTTCGATCAGATTGTCATGTTTATCTTTTAATATTCTTCTTGAGAGGTCAACAGCCGTTTCTTTTCGGTTGCCCGAATTAATCAGAATGGCAATGAGTTCTGCATCGCTCAGACTGCTTTTGCCTTTGTTTAAGAGCTTTTCGCGAGGTTTATCGTCTTCAGCCCATTGTTTGATGGAAGTGTTCTTGGGATAATCGGCTTTTTGATTTTCGTTCTTCATGCTTTTCAGATTGAGAAAAATGGATGTTGTTCGAACGAAATTAATTATAAATCTTGAATCAAAGTAGTTAGAATCAAAAATATATATTTTTCGGCTTGCGTTTAGATATTTCGGTTTTAGTATTCTAAAACTAAAATAGCCTCTCCTGATTACTCAGAAGAGGCTATTAATCAATATTTTGCAAAAGAATTAGGCCAATTTGGCAGCAAACCTTGTGGTTTTCGATTTTAAATTGCCGGCTTTGTTTTTGTGGATGATGCTTCTTTTTGCCAATTTGTCAATCATCGCGTGTATTTTAGGCAGCGTAGTCGTTGCTTCTTCTTTTTCGGTCAAGCTTCTGAATTTCTTCAAGGCATTACGCATGGTTTTTGCGTAATAACGGTTGCGTAATCTTTTGCCGTCGTTCTGACGAATTCTTTTGATGGATGATTTGTGATTTGCCATTTTTCTTTATTCTTATAGATTCTCAATCATTTTCGGGCTGCAAAAGTACAATTTATTTTCTGAATTCAAAACATGAAATAATTATTTTTTTCAAATGCTTGAAATTTCAGCAATTGCCGATGGTTCTTTGCCTTCGTGAAGCCCTATTATTACCACATCTACAAATTGATTTCTTTCAAGTTGTTTGGATTTTACGCGGATAGGAATATAATTTTCCCCGTAACCTCTTGCGAATCCGTCACTTCCAATTCGTTCCACCAAAAGCTTTTGTTTCTTGCCAATCATCTGAAGGATGTAATTTCGTTTGTTTTCTTCTGAAATTGAACGGATAATTCCTGAGCGTTGATTTTTGACTTTTTCTGAAATATGATCAGGCATCCGCTCAGCTCTTGTTCCAGTTCTAACAGAGTATTTAAACGTATGGATATGGCTGAATGAATGGGATTTAGCTAAGTTGACGGTTCGCTCAAATTCTTCTTCTGTCTCGCCCGGAAAGCCCACAATAATATCTGTCGTGAGGTTGAAATCAGGATAGAGGATTTTCAATTTGACAGCCATATTTTTGAATTGTTTGGCTGTGTACATACGTCTCATTTTCAATAAGATACTTTCTGATCCACTCTGTAAACACAAATGCAAATGTGGCGTTAATTTCGGATGCTTGAACAATCCAAAAAACCGATCCGAGAAACCATCCGGCTCGATGGATGAAATACGTAACCTGAAATCACCTGGAATTTCTAATATATTTTCAATAAGTTTCTCAAAATCAGTCGTTCCATCTTGATATCTGCCAATATTTACACCAGTTAGCACAATCTCTTTGAATCCATAATTGATCACTTCATGAATATTTTTGTAAATATCTTTTGCCGGACGACTCGTTGCTCTGCCTCTTACTTTTGGGATGATACAAAAGGTGCAAAAATTATCGCAACCATCCTGAATCTTGATCATACTGCGTGTGTGAAAGGTTTTGTACGCAGCGTCATAATTGAATAAATCCTTATCAAAACCTTCTGGATCTGCTACTTCTCCTCTGAAATGAGATTCGATGATGCTATAAATAGAAGATTTTCGCTCGTTATCAACTACATAACTTAT
>CANNKD010000123.1 GCA_947505205.1 Bacteroidota bacterium
AGGAGCTTTTGATTCTCAAAAATGCGCTGAGCACCTGAAATGAAACTGTAATAAAGTTGCATTCCATTAATTTCAGTTACTTTGATTGTTTCCAATGATTTTAGTTTTAATGTTTAACATTCCCTTATATCAAACCAAAAGTAATAAAAGAAAAAATACAAACATAAAAATACACTATTCTAATCCAAATTATGTTTATTTATTTATATTATATCATTGAATACCATGTAGTTATATTAAATCCATGAAATAAATTGTTAATAACTTTATTGCAATTTCTTGACATAATTTCTGTTAAATATTTAACAGAAATTATGCGTATAAGTGTTAAAACTACAATATAAGTGTGGCTATTCTGATCAAATTACAACAAACTTCACCAGCGTATTATTATTGATATTACATTAAAATTATAAAATTGTAAATTGCATTATAACAATATATTACAACCTAATTACTTTTTGCCTCGGGGTTAATAACTAAGGTTAAATATTTAATTTGAAAACTTATGATATTCCTTTTGAGCATTCAGATTTATGTGTGAAAGGATAAACAGGAAATAGGTCTAATTCTACTTTTGACGCTGACGGAGTGCTTCAAAAACAACAATTGCTGATGAAACCGAAACATTGAGCGAATCGGCAATACCTTTCATGGGAATGATAATATTTTGCGTTGAATTTTTAATCCAGGAATCAGAAAGTCCGGTTGATTCAGCACCCATTACGATGGCCGATGAACCGACATAATCGATTGTGCGATAATCAACTGAAGCATCGAGATAGGTACAGAAAATTGAAATATTTTTTTTCTTTAACCAGTTAATAGCAGCTTCAGTTGTGGTCGATACAATTTGTTGGGAAAATATGCAGCCCAGACTTGATCGAATAATATTCGGATTGTAAAGATCAGGTAAGGTATCGCAAAGAATTACAGCATCCACTCCTGCAGCATCAGCAGTACGTAAAACAGCACCAAGATTACCAGGTTTTTCAATTGATTCAAGAATGATAATCAATGGGTTATCTGATAATTTCAAGTCTGAAAGTTGTAATATCCGAGGTTTAAAAACTGCAATCAATCCATCTGAACCTTCCCTGTAGGCTAATTTTTCGAAAACTTCCTTTGAAACGTGTTCGGTTTCATTCGGTTTACTGGTTTTTTGAATAATGGATTTTAGTTCAGTTGATTTCGTGATTTCTTCACAGGCAAACAGCGCGTTTATTTCATAACCTGATATCAGCGCTCTTTCAATCTCTCTGTAACCTTCAACAACAAATAACCCCTGAGATAGTCTTTCAGAAGATTTTTGAAGTTTGATAATGTTTTTGATCCTCTGATTTTCTTTGCTTGTAATCATAAAATAGATTTAACTATTTATAAATCAATTATTTGTTCCTGATAATGAATTCCTCGTTCGCGAAGCTTGTCTAAAATAAACAGAACGCTTTTTTCATCTTTACCGATAAATTCAGGAACATTGACGCCGATTTTGTGATAAATATCATCATTTAACAACCGCAATGCTGCCGTAGCTGAATAGCCAGTTGTCCGGGCCATGGAATGAATGTTTGTCTCGTTATGATAAGTGTCGTGAAGATTATAAGTGAATCTTTTTTGAACACCATGAATATCAATGCCTTCAACAATAATTCTCATGACGGTGATGTCTTCTTCTTTTTCGGCTAATTTCCAGGAAGAAAAAAGAATTTTTTTTGTGAATTCGAGTGGTGAAATATCAATACCATTTATTTGGATGGCATTTGTGTCGAGGAAACCACTTGTTTTCAGGGTTTTAATTTTGTCGATGTGACCCAAATAACGAAGCGTTTTTTCTGCCATATAATCCGCTTTTAACGTATAAACAAGCGATCGTAATCCGTCGCTGTTAAAAGCTTCAAGCGTACCAATATGCTCAAATTCAATCAATTCAGGTTCCGATAGGGCTTCCTTATAAACAATCTTGCCGTTTTCAATGAGTCGTGCTGGCCGTGTATATTCTTCAATTACATCTGAAGGTGAAAACACAGCTTTGTATTCCCATGGTAAGGTTCTAACTTTGGGAAGTCCGCCAACATAAATCAGAATTTTGTTTATTTTTTCTAATTTGGAAGCAGCATAACCCGATAAAAGATGGCTCATCCCCGGTGCAACTCCCATGTCACAAATCACACATACTTTATTTTTTTTTGCCAACCGGTCAAGGGTGAACGGATCTTCAGGATAAAATGCAATATCAACCACGTTTTTGCCGGCTTCGATCACAGCTTTTAAACAATTATAACCCATGAAACCTGGTACAGCATTGATTACCAAAT
The DNA here is from genome assembly GCA_947505205.1 of Bacteroidota bacterium. Classification (GTDB taxonomy): domain Bacteria; phylum Bacteroidota; class Bacteroidia; order Bacteroidales; family F082; genus CAJBPB01. The sequence continues at coordinate 2,319 of CANNKD010000123.1, forward strand.
CGTAAGGGCTGATTACTTTTGCAACATTTTCAGAATTGGTTAAGTCAAGTTGAAAAGTTTTTGCTTTGGTATTTTCAAAATTCTTCAAGGCTGAGGCAGAAAAGTCAGCGATGCCGACTTCAAATTCGTCATTCTTCAATAAATCGAGCGCCATGGGTCTTCCAACCAAACCGGCACCCAGGATAATTACATTATTTGTTGCCATAAGCAATTGATAGATTAAATTTTATATTCAATTTTCAATGGTTTTCATGCCATTATACTCGGATAAAATTACACCAATAATGACCAATCCCATACCAATAAGTTTTTGAGTTGTGATTTGGTCTTTCAAAATATAATAACTGAATATGGCAGTAAAAACAGGAATTAAATTGGCAAATAAACTTGATTTTGAAATTCCGAAAACCTGAACGGATTTTGTGTAAAAGACAAAAGCGAGCGAACTGGCAAATACGCCTAACAAAATCAGGTTTGTATAAAGCCGAATATCTGGTTGAATATGAGTAGATTGACTGTCTTTAAACAGGAAAGCGAAAGGCAAAAAATAGGCGATTCCGATAAAATTCTGTAAAGAAATGATCATGATGGGTTTGTAAAATTCGGTCAGTTTTTTTAGAAACATGCCATGACCCACTGCTGCTGCAACAGCTCCAAAAAGAAATAAAATTCCGGTAATGGAAACAGATTGATTCTTCGTATCGTTCACAAGTAGAATAATGATTATTCCGAATAACGAAAAGAATAATCCAATGATATTGACCACTTTTAATCTTTCATTGAAAATAAAAAACGCAAACAAAGGAGTGAAAACAGGTATCGTAGCAATCATTACTGCACTGACTGTTGGTGTAACTAATTGTAAACCATAACTTTCACCAATAAAATATAAAAACGGATTGAGTAGAGACGAAATCAGGAAAAGCGGATAATGTTTTGTCTGGATTGCCTGCCATGAACGTGTGACTGTCAATAAAATTGCCAGTGTTATTACCGAAATTATCAGTCGGTAAAATATGGTTTGCCCCGGACTTAAATATTCAAAAACGATTTTCGACCAAATGTATGACATGCCCCAGAAAACCATTGAAAGGAGCACCATGATCCGTACTGTAGTTTTATCGGTTTTCAAATTCGGAAGTGGTTCATGGTTTATTTAGAGAATAGGAACTTTACAATGAGTTTAAATGTTTCTTTTTTAGTTATTTGGTGTCGATTCAGTAATTTTTATGATCCAGTTATCTATGCCTGTTGCACCGAAATTATTGATTACATCAACGTCATCGGATGAAGTTGAAGCATTTACAATATATTCACCATTACCTAGGTCTAACAAACAATCAGCCCATTCCCGATTGCTTCCTCCAAAATTTTTGACTCCTAATAGTTTTCCGGTCAGGCTTAATTTAGCAACAATAATATCATCTGACAATCCATAATTGTGAATGATTTCCCCGTCATTTGAACTTGATAAACCAAGCATTATGAGGGAGTTATCATTCAGTTGAATTAGATCTGTTCCATATTCCTGCTTGCTACCACCAAAACTGGTCTTCCAGAGAACCGAGCCCAAATCGTCTATTTTGATAACTTCAAAATCGCTATAGTTTTCATTATTGCCGATAAGAGATATGTATCCACCATTTTTATCTACAATAGTTTTTCCATAATTCATACCGCTAAGATTTGTTACCCAAATAATCTCTCCATCTAAACTCAGTTTTGCAACAATATTTCCGGCAGAAGAAAAATCCCCATCACTTGAATGACTTTTCAGTCCTACGATAAGTGCTTCATTGTTTATAAATATCTGACGACTAAATTCATCCTGAGAACCGCCAAATGATTTCTCCCATTTGATTGTCCCGTCATTATTAAGATTAACCAACCAAAAATCTTTTCCGCCAATATTTTTAGAAACATCTCCATTATTTGATTCGCAAGTTCCTGAAATCATGAAATTTCCATTTGAAAGTTCAATGAGTGAGTTATTTCCACATCCCTCATATTCACTTCCTCCGTATGATTTCTGCCATACTATTTCACCATTATTGTCAAATTTTAACAGAAAGATATCATAAGAACCATTGAAGCTTTTAATTTGTCCTTCGGTAGAGTTTGTGCTTCCTGCAACAATAAATTTACCATCACTTGTTTCGATTAAACTACTTCCTCTTTCTGCAAAATTTCCCGTAAAAATTTTCTCCCAAACCACTTCAAGGTTATGATTATACTTTACAATGCAAACATCGATATTTTCATTGCTAATCCAAATACTACCTGATGACATATATCCGCCATCGGAGGTTTTTATAAATGAATTCACACTTTCTGAAAGATTAAATTCACCTATCGATTTCTGCCAAGTCAGCTCAAAATTGATTGGGGTGGAATTTTCAACAATTATATACTCCTTTTTAAAGTTACTATCGGTGGATAAACTATTCTGTGAGATTAATTTAACACTATAAATACCAGTACTTTCATATAATATCTTCGGATTCTGCCCGGTAGAAACATTCGGTTTTCCGCCTTCAAATTCCCATTTCCAAGTGGTTGGATTTCCAGTTGATAAATCAGTAAAAGAAACTTCTTCATGAAGATTTATGATAGTGTCTGACGCAAAAAAATCAGTTTTTATTGGCTCTTGTTGTATTTCCTGAGGTTCTTCTTTACAGGCTATAACGCCTATTAACACCATCATTTGGGTCAAAAAGAATCTTTTTTTTCTCATTTTTTTAAATTCAACACAATGCAAGCGAATTAGGATCTTCCTTCTTCTTGTAAGAACTTTGTGTAATGTTTTAAACTTCTGAGTAACAATGCTATCAAGGCTGTTAAAATCAGAAAACTGATCGAAAGTCGGTTAAAGTTATAAATACCGTGGTAGGCGTAATATCTGATTTGATCGACGAAAACAAAACCAATTACGGTTGCAAGTACGCCGGAATATTCTCTGCGCAAAACACTTTTGATGCTAAATGGAATCACATTGGGTTTATAATTTTTAAAGGAGGGAATGAAAGCATGTGTAAGTAATGACCATTCGAGATAGGATTGGCCGAATTTCTTTTCGAGGAAGCGTTCTTCGGCAAACATGATACGTTCGTAATACAACCAAAATGCCAATGAAATGATGATAAAGAAACTGAAATTGAAGGTGAAGAGCACAATTCCGATCCACATAAAATAGTTTCCAACATAAAGCGGGTGGCGCAACACAGAGTAAATTCCGGTTGAATTCAATTGTTCGGCAACTTGACCTTCTTTGGTATTTCGTCCAGATGTTCCTTTGGGAGTAGTTCCTATTGAATAAGCGCGAATCATAAACCCGAGAAGACTTAAAACAATCGAAATAACCGTTATTAAAATCTCATGTTCATCGGAAAGCCACTCAGAATTAGTGAAATACACGATTGGAAGTGCCAGCACAAACAATGCGATGGGTAGTTCGCCACGATGTTTAAATAGCCAGTTTCCGCTCTTTTCGAAGGAATGTATAAGTGCCATAATGCTTTATTTAGTGCGCAAAAATAGTCAATTTTTGTCGTTGATTTTCCATTAATAGTTTCCGAAAGGCCAGTTTTGTTTAACGATAAGTTGTCAATTATTCATTTTTGCGATTTATAAGACTCACTTTTATCGATCCGACAACTATTTTGGCTTCGATCAAAACGGGCGTTTTATACTTATCGTTCGACACCCAGACCGTCAGATTTTCACCTTTACTAAATAAACTACTTCGCTTAATCAGTGTTGAGAATTTTGTGCAGGAAATGGTATCATTCTGATTGTTAATTGTTTCATTTCCATGATAAATGATTGGCAGATCGAAAACCAATCCGTCATGTAACACCCGAAGCGGAATTGTATCGCTAATCCAGGAATGTGAAAAATCCATTGTTCGGGCGAGATAGGTGGCCGAAAGTATATCGAAAACACAAGTTGAAAGTGGAATTGTATCGAAAATGGTTTTCTTTTCGTTGTCGGTTATTTCCGAATAGGCGAATTTAGTTTGATAATCGAAATGATAAATATGGTGTTTATTGTTTGAACCTTCGATGCTTTTGCGCTCAAAATCAAATGGTTTTATGGTTTTTGAATCAGAATATACTTCAAAAGTATCACGAAGTTTGAATATCCAATCCCATTTCTTTTCGGATAATCCTGTGCTCAAAAAATGAAAGGCATCTTGATCTTTGTATTTGGTTGTTTTAAAATTAAAATCGACTTTGCCGGCATCGATCCAAATAAAACCCAGATTGTAAGATACCTTGTAAACGAGAAGTTCAGTATTCCCAATATCAAATTTAACTTCTTGACATTCAGCAGCTTTCTGACTAAAAGTCCTTAAGCTAATTGCAAGTAGAAATAGGAAAATCAAATGACGACTCATCAATTTTTTGTTATCCAGCAAAACTAATCAAATGGTGAGAACTATTTGGTGCCAACAATTTTTACTTATAATTTCTTTCGCCAAAAATCATTGTCCCAACCCTGACAATGGTCGCTCCTTCGGCAATGGCCAATTCAAAATCGCCCGACATACCCATGGATATTTCTTTAAAATATTCATTATCAATGAAATATTCCGATTTTAAGATATCGAAAATACTTTTTAAATATCGAAATTCTTTCCTGATTTGATTTTCGTCTTTTGTAAAAGTAGCCATGCCCATCACACCACAAATTTGGATATTTGAGAGCGGATTAATCTTTATATGATTTAATACTGCTTTAACTTCTTCCAGGTTAAAGCCGAATTTTGTTTCTTCTTCAGCGATATGAAATTGTAATAAGCATTTCTGGATTTTGTTGTGTTTAAGTGCTTGTTTATCAATCTCCTGAAGCAATTTTAAACTATCAACTGATTGAATCATTTCAACAAAAGGCACAATAGATTTTACTTTATTCGTTTGTAAATGACCAATCAGATGCCATTTGATATCTGATGGTAAAAGAGCTTGTTTCTGTATGATTTCCTGCACTTTATTTTCGCCAAAATTACGTTCGCCACAGTCGTAGGCCTTTTGCAGGCTTGCGACAGGCATGGTTTTGGTAACCACAACCAGTTGAATGTGAGAAGGTATGCTTTGTCTAACAGTTTTTAAATTGTCTTTTATCGACATTTCAATCAAGGATTATTCTGTTAGCAAATTTAGGTTTTTATATTGGCTAAATCATATTTTGATGTGCTGGAATGCCAAATTATTGCTCCCAAAATACCATTCTCCTACTTTAATGTTACTGCGTTGGTATAATTTATCATCGAATTCAAACCATAAAATTGTGTTACGAAGCAGTAAGGTGGCCAGTCTGAACGGCGAGCCAGGTAGGGCGTGAATGTCGAAACACAAGGAAATCCGGTAAAGGCGGTCCAAAGGCCGTTTGGATGAAACAATCCTATAAATCATCTTCGTTATGAACCAGACAGAAATTGTTTCAATCCACTCCTTTGCCTGGATTTCCTGTGTTTCGGAAGAGCGCGGGGAAGCATCGTTCAGACAAAAGGTTTTGCGTCCTTTTGCCTTTCAAAAGGACGAAGAAAACAGTTATTCATCTCCTTTCTTACTTTTCTCATGAAAGAAAAGTAACAAAAGTTCTAGACTTAAAATTCTTTGAACGCAAAACTATCGAAGCTTGTCCGCTTGCGCGACCCTAGCCGGAGCATTACGTTTTAATCAAGAAAATAAGATTACAAAGCTCCTTCGGGGTCGCTCGGGAGGCTCATGTCAATGGACAAGCTTCTTGTTTTGCAGTCCAAACAATTTAATGTCGTTTTACAGAACCAAGAGGATTATTGAAATAACTAGACGAAGCCGTTCTCTTAAAATATATCATTTTACGAAGCAGCGCGTTGGCCCATCTGATTGTTAGAAGGATTAAACTAAATTTGCCGGATGAAAAATGCGCTTATCCAACTTCTTAAAATTTTAGGAAAAAGCTTTCTATTTTGGATGATTTTCTTTGAAATCCATCGGGCTTTGTTTTTGATTTACTATAAGTATTTGCTTGTAAATGAAGGAATTACTTCAACTGAAATTCTGTCAACCTTTACAAATGCGTTTTCATTAGATGTTTCAACAGGCTGTTATTTATTGATTTTCCCACTTATCTTATTTTCCTTTGAGCTTTTTCATCCCCATAGCTATACTAAAAGACTGGAATCATATTATATGTTATTGGTTATCAGCATTTATTCGTTGATCGCAACAGCTGAAATAGGTTTATACGCCGAATGGAAGACAAAACTGTCATACAAAGCGTTGACCTATCTTTCAAATCCTTCTGAAGTATTTAATTCCGTTTCAACAAGTCAGTTTTTATCCTTGATTTCAATCTGGTTTATTGAAATAAGCATCGCTTATTTTGTCTGGAAAAAATTGATACACAATAAAATAGAATTTCATACCCGAAAACTTGCCACCTTGGCACTTGCTTTTATTGTTTATTTCTTTCTCATTTTCACAGGAATAAGAGGAGGGTGGAGCGCTATTCCAATTACGACCAGTGCTGCCTATTTCAGTCAGCATAATATTTTAAATATGGCTGCCGTAAATCCAGGATACAATATGTTGATGAGCACACTCAATGCCAAAGGTTCAGGAAAGGAGAATCAGTTTAAAAGCATGGACAATAACGAGGCAAAGAAAATAGTCGCTGCAATTCACCAGGTTTCGAAAGACTCAACAATCTTAATTCTAAAAACAAAACGACCAAATATTGTAGTTTTACTGCTCGAAAGCTGGTCAGGCGACATGATTGAATCGCTTGGTGGTGAGGCTGGTATCACACCAAACTTCAAGAAATTGGAGGCCGACGGCTTGTTGTTCACCAATTTTTATGCAAGTGCAAACCGTTCGCAGCAGGCCATGGGCTCGTTGTTTGCCGGAATTCCGGGTTTGCCAATCACAACCATAACCAACCATCCCGAAAAATATACAGCCTTGCCAAGTTTGGTAAAAGACTTGAAAAAAGAAAGTTACTATACGAGTTTTTATTTTGGTGGCGAATTGATTTATGGAAATATCCTGTCGTATCTGATGTATAACGAATTCAATAAGATTGTTGAAGGCAAAGATGTGGATGAGTCATTGCAACGTGGTAAACTTGGCGTGCACGATGAATTTGCGTTCAGTTATTTTGCCAATGCATTAAACAAACAGAATCAACCGTTCTTAAGTACGCTTTTCACGCTCAGTTCGCATTCGCCTTACGATTTCCCTATGGAACACCACATTCAATGGCCAAAATTAGAGAAGGAATTTGTGAATTCAGTTGCCTATACCGACCGCGGTCTTGGTGAGTTTTTCGTGTTGGCGAAACAACAACCGTGGTACGCTAACACACTTTTCATCATCATGGCAGATCACAGTCACAATACCTATCGTAACCATGAGCTGCAATCATTTGAATACCATAAAATCCCATTGTTGCTATGCGGACCTGCCTTAAAAGATTCATTGCGTGGGAAACAATACAAACAAATTGCCGGAAATACAGATGTCACTTCAACAATATTGCACCAGTTGGGATTATCGGCTAAGGAATATCCTTGGAGTAAAAACCTGTTCAATCCTTATTATCAACCATTTGCTTATTTCGAATTGAATGAAGGTTTTGGTTGGAAACGCCCCGAAGGCGAATACATCTGGAATCAGATGACGCAAAAACCATTTTTAGATAGTCTGCCTGATGAAAATCATGATAAGATTATCCAGGAGGGAAAAGCCTATTTGCAGACCTGGTATGGCGAGTTTTTGGGGTATTGATAATGTGACAATTCGA
>CANNKD010000124.1 GCA_947505205.1 Bacteroidota bacterium
ATGGCGGCTTCGAACTTACATCCACCATGACGGCTTTTCCTTGTGAATCGATACGTGTCAGCATTTTTTTTAAGTGAATAGTGATGAGTGAATAGCGAAAAGTTTTAAAAAACTAAATACAAATATATAGTTTAGGGGCTGTGGATTGATTATAGCTGTGTTAAAAAAATAAAAAGTCGTTAATCGGGTAACCAATAACAATTGATTTTTTTTAAGCAAACATACTATCCATTACGAGGTATTTATAAAAACATTTCCGGATGGCAACCAGTCTGATACAAATTTAAAATCAGCGCTACGAAGTCGCCTAACTTTGTTGTCCACACCCGACAGGAAAGTGTATATTTGATTGGCAAAACCACGCATTCACTTCGAAGTTAATTTCCGTCTTCTTTGCTAAGCGACTGAATAATAGCTGTTTAAAACTATATAATATGAGAAGAAAAACAATAATTAATTCAATAATAATTATCATAACTTTTTTGATTTCCTTTTTTGGCAGGCAAATACTGTCGCACTTTATTAAAATATCGTTTCCATCAGCAGTATGGCAAGTGGCATTTTCCTATCTCTGGTGGATAGTACCAACGGTTTTAATTCTCGGACTTCTCTATGGATTTAAAAATATAGCCAGCGATATTGGTATTCACAAAGGGGTATTCACAGGGCTTTTATTCTCAATTATCACCGTATTACCTATGCTGGTGAGTTCTGCGATAATTGGACAGATAAGCGAAGATCTAAACTTAGGAGAATTAATTCAAACAACCATTTTCGCCGGCTTTATGGAAGAATATCTCTTTAGGGGCTTTTTGTTCGGGATATTATATAGAAAAACAGGCTGGGGTTTTATCCCTGCCTCCATATTAGGAGCATTGATTTTTGGATTAGGTCATATTTACCAAGGTTCAACATTTCTCGAAACAACAGGGGTCTTTTTGGTAACCTCCATGGGTGCTGTTTGGTTTTCATGGTTATTCATTGAGTGGAATGAAAATTTATGGATACCAATCTTTATGCACACTTTAATGAATTTTTCATGGGTATTATTTGAGGTAAGCAGTAACGCACTTGGAGGCTTTTATGTTAATCTATTCAGAGTGATTACGATTGCTCTGACGGTAATTATAACGCTGTTTTATGATAAGAAGACCGGATTGAGAATAAACAGGAATAACCTTTTTGTAAACAAAAGCTACAATGCATAATTACGACTTTATATAATCGGCAATGTCTGTTTGGAATGTCGGATTCAGTGGTTGATTAATTCACAATTAGTGCCACCTAATTAGCTTTAAACTCATCATTATTGTTGCAACTGAATGCAGCAATTGACTTCATTTGCTTTCAGACAATTAATTTGTACTTTTGACTCATGAAAACACTACAAGAAATAGAACTTACCTTAGGTAACCATAAACAGTATCTGTTTTCCGAATATCCAATTAAAACATTAGCAATTTTTGGTTCTTATGCCAGAAATGAGCAGAGAGATGAGAGCGACCTTGATTTATTAGTTGAATTTAACGACAAGATTGGTTTGCGTTTTATTGACTTAGCCGAAGAAATTGAAAAACTAATTGGATTTAAAGTCGATTTGGTATCACGAAAAGGTATTAAATATAAATATTACCAAAGTATTCAATCCGATTTAACTTATGTCTAAGTGAGATTCAATATTACGATTTGGACAATTTTCTTAACAACTTGTTTTTCAGAATCATGTGATTTCATTAGTAAATCATCAGATCGTAAACAGACTTTCACATTATCGATAGCGATAGACTCAAGCATCAACTCAATGTCGTATTATGGGAGATTCATTCTTGTTTCAAATCATGATTCTATAAAATATGATTCTGAATTATGGGATAAAAAAACGATGGCACTCACATACAAATGGGATAGTTTGAAAGCTGGAGATTATCAATTCAAGTTAAATTCTGTATATCATCACCAAAAAGCCGCTTCGTTTGCTTTATTGAGCGATACAATAATTAAAATTCGAAATGATTTTCCATATCAATTTGTCAACATTGTCTCTAAAAAGGATTTGTTACACGCTGACACAATTGATTTTGCATTTGAAAGTACTGGTTGTTCATTTACAATTGAAAAATATCAATTGATTAAGAATAATGATAAATATCGTCTAATAAGACAAAAAAATTATCGTTTTGATTCGATAGAAAAAGTGGTGTCGCCAGAGATTATTGATGATTTATATCTAATGCAATTAAACTGTCGAAAATACGATATTAAAGAATGGAGAAGTACTCGAGCATATCAGTTTATAATGATTGCTGGGCATAAGGCATTCTATTTTGACGATAATTATGCTGTCGGCTCAGTATTCTTTGTGCCATTTGTTGAGAAATACGCAAGGAATTAAAATTATCTGCTGTAATCTCTGATAATAATCATACTAATTGAATTGAAATAATTTTCATCCTCCAATATTACTAAACTGATTCGATTGATTGATTGACCCTTCAGCCGGTTTATTGCCGATAGCAGCGAAATAAGCATTTTCGATGCCCATCTTACGAATATTGTATTTCAGATCTGTAAACAAACAAGGCATTAAATCGCCATTTGCAGTTAATCGTATGCGGTTGCAGCTTGCACAATGACCGCCATCACCGCCTTCAACCACAGAAAACTGACCGGTTTCGAGGTTCATTTCTTTGATAAATCGTACTTGTAAACCGTGCTGAATGCAAAATTCCTTCACTCCGACAGCATCGGGTTCATTCGAGCTTTTTTTAACAACGCAATTGATCTTTATCGGAAAAAGACCAGCCTTTTTGGCTGCTTCTATACCTTTGAATACTTCTTCAATCTCACCAAGTCGGGTTATCATCCTGAATCGCTCAGGATCAATGGTATCCAGACTGATGTTTACACGCTTTAATCCGGCAGCTGCCAAATCAGATGCATAACGATCGAGTAATATTCCGTTTGTTGTCATTCCGATATCTGTAAGTCCTTCAATGGCTGCAATTTGTGCCACCAGTAGAACAATATTTTTACGTACCAACGGCTCTCCACCTGTTATCCTGATTTTAGTGATACCATTTTGAACCCCAAATTTCACCACATCCGTAATCTCTTCGAAAGTCAGAATCTGTTCGTGAGGCATCAACGGAACACCACATTCGGGCATACAATACGTGCATCGTAAATTGCAACGATCCGTAACCGAAATCCGTAAGTAATTGATTCGCCTATTAAATGAGTCTAACATCGACCAATTCTCCTTTCTGAATTGAAGAAATACCTAACGGAATTTCAAACAAGGCATTTGCAGCTGACAATGCATTAATATGTGCTGAACCATTGTAAACCAACTGTTTCACACTTCCTTCATCGGTAATTACTGCCGGAACAAAGCCCTGACGAGCGGTTCCTTTGCGAAAAAAATCGTCAGCCAGTGGTAGTTTTATTTTCAATGGGCTCCATGCACATCCCATTAATCGATAGAGAAATGGCTTTGCAAGAATCTCAAAAATATTAAACGATGAAACTGGATTACCGGGAAGTGCAAAGACAAATTTATCACCTGAGCGACCAAAAACGGTAGGTTTCCCAGGCTGAACTGCAATTGAACGAATCATGATTTTAATTCCCAATTCGTCCAAAATACGCGGTATATAATCGAAATCGCCCATTGAAATGCCACCCGAGAAAACAAGGACATCGTGTGTTTTCAAGGCTTCAACCAATTTTGCACTCGTAATTTCTTCATCATCGGGCAGAATACCACCATAAGTTACTGAAACGCTCATGCGTTCTGCCTGACTGACCAACTGACTGCCGTTGCTGTTGCGTATCTGACTTAAATCCGGAATTATTTCAGGTTCAACCAGTTCATCACCGGTTGAAAAAACGCAAACCCTAACTTTTTTATAAACGAGTGGCAAAACAGCTCCAACAGAAGCCAACACTGCGATATGTTGCGGTTTGATAAGCGTGCCTTTCGACAGCACCTTCTCCCCTTTTTTGATATCTTCAGCCTTGCTTGCAATATTATTCTTCGTTTTCAAATCTGTTACCGTTACAACCGAATCCATTTCGATGGTTTGCTCCACCATCACTACGCAATCGGCACCTTCGGGTAACATCGCACCGGTCATTATCTTTGAACAACAGGCCTTTACAATTTTTTTTGAAGGTATTTTCCCGGCTGCAATCACTTCAAGCAGTTGCATTGGCGAGCCAATATCGGCACGGCGGCACGCATAACCATCCACCGCAGATTTATCGAATGGCGGCATATCCATATCACTGAAAATATCTTCCGCCAAAACACGACCATTGGCCAAATTAAAGTCAATCTGTTCACAATTAGTCAACGGGAGATCGGAAGTTACAATCACATAAGCTTCTTCAAGACTTATCATCACTTAATTTTAAGACAAAATTACGATTTATCCCTTTCGGAAGACGGTAATTTCTTTGGGAAATGCTAAACCCTTGTGTGCAGATACTCGTAAATAGACTGTTGTGAACGAATCAGCTTTTCGGAAGGCTTGTGCGATTTATAGGTATTTACTCTTCCGATATTTACCAACCTCGCCTTGCAATTATCCTTCAATTGAATTTTTAAGATATCCCGCACTTCCTTCTTTACATTTTCATCGATGATCGGACAAACAACTTCGTAACGATGATCGAGATTGCGATTCATCCAGTCGGCTGAAGAAAGGTAATATAATGGTTTTTCATTATTCGAAAAAACAAATAACCTGCTGTGTTCCAAATATTTATCGACGATTGAGATCACTTCAATATTTTCACTCAGGCCACTTATACCGGGAACAAGCACGCAAATACCACGACAAATAATTTTTATTTCGACACCACTCTGACTTGCTTTATAGAGTTTATTTACGAGTTTTTCATCGGTCAGGCTATTGAATTTGAGTATCATCCAAGCTTGTTTTCCGGCTTTTTTATTGTTTATTTCGTTGTTTATCAAACGAAGAAATAAATTGCGGATTCCAAAGGGTGAGAGTGTGAGTGTTTTGAAAGAAAGTGGAGTGAATGGGTTTTTCAATTGCTGGAAAACACGGTTCACCTCAATTCCAATCTCTTGATTTGCAGTAAGTAAACTATGATCAGAATAAACCTTTGCTGTCGATTCGTTGTAATTTCCAGTACTGATATTCGAATAATAAACATCCAATTTATCTTCTTTCCTACGTATTGAAATAAGCTTGCAATGAACCTTAAAACCCGGTATCATTTTAAGCACCTGAACGCCTTCTTCACTTAGCTTCTCTGCCCAATGAATATTGGCTTCCTCATCAAAACGAGCCTGCAATTCAAGAAAAACAGTTACTTCTTTCCCATTTCTAGCCGCATTTACCAGAGCATTCACAACACTCGAATCACGAGCAGCCCTGTACAAAGTCATTTTGATAGAACGAACCTTCGGATCGAGCGATGCCTCGCGTAAAAGATCGATGATTGGCGTAAATGAATGGTACGGATAATGCAGCATCAAATCTTTCTGTCGAATCACTTTGAAAATACTACGATTCGCCGACAAGGCCGGTGGATTGACAGGTGGTTGAATCTGAGCCCACAGATGTGTTTTGCCAATATGCGGAAACGAAATAAAATCTCTGAAATTCTGGTAACTGCTTCCGGCAATGAGCATATCGCTTTTCGAAAATTTGAATTTTTCAAGAATACTATTGAGCACAGTTTCAGGCATTGTGCGATCATAAATAAGTCGGACAGGAGCGCCACGTTTGCGAAGTTTTAGGCTTTCGGACATGATTTCACTGAAACTTCGTGAGATATCATGATCGAATTCAAGCTCAGCATCACGCGTAAACTTTATTGAATAAGCATCGAAACTGTTGTAACCAAACGCACTAAAAACCTTGTTTAGATTATAACGGATGACATCGTCCAGAAACAGTATTTTGTACTGATCATTTCCATTATTTATAATATAAAATCTTGATATTCCAACTGTTGGGACTTTTACCAATGAAATATTATCTTTTATATTTTCGTCAATACTTTTCAAATGAACCACCAAATAAATTGAATTATCCTTGATAAACTGCACATCGCGCAGGCTATTAAGCATGATGGGAAACAAATGTGCATGTACATTTTCAACGAAAAACGCTTCCACATCTCTGCCTTCTTCTTCTGTGAGATCGGCATAATTGATAAAAGAAATTCCTTCTTCCCTGAGTTTTTCCTTTATCGCGAGGAAAGTATCAACATAACCTGTTTCCTGATCGGAAATGGATTTCTTTATATACTTCAGGATTTTGGAAGGATTATCCTCAGCATTGTCAGGCTTGTTTTTATGTAACTCTTTCAGCCTCCGTAAGGTAGCCACCCTGACCCGAAAAAACTCATCACGGTTGTTCGAATAAATGCCAATAAAGCGTAATCGCTCCAATAATGGATTAGATTCGTCTTTGGCTTCCTGAAGTACACGATCATTAAAATGAAGCCAGCTTATCTCTCTGTTGATTAATCTTTTAGGTTCAGATACCATGTATTAAATTTGAATTTCTACATGAAATAATGTGATTGAGTTTACTATTTCTCGGGGTAAAAATATACCAATTGATTGTTTGCCTTCGTAATTTCAGTCCAATCATCCGTTTCGAACACCAAACATGCCATACTCGATGTTTTAAACCAATCGAGCGGTGGACTTAGAAAGTGGTTCAGAAAATTTGTCAAAGTTGGATTATGGCCCACAATCATCACGCGGTCAATTTCTTCAGATATTTGGCTGATAAGATCAAACATAAAGATTTCATTTTCAACATATAAGCCTTCCTCCAATTGAATTTTTTCTATCGGATAACCCAAATCCACGGCAATAATTTTTGCCGTTTCAATGGCTCGCACAGCCGGACTTGAGATAATCAGCTCAGTTTTTTCGTCCATCAATTGAAGCTGGGCAACTAATTTTTTGGTCCTGTTAATTCCTTTTTCAATCAGCGTGCGATGATAATCACCCATCTGGTCAGCGGCTCTTAACATGGCTTTGCCGTGCCTGACTATATAAAGTGTTTTCATAGTTTATCATTTTTTACACAAAGGTAATAGAACTGAAACAAGGAATGTTAACTTAATATTAACATTCATTATTTGAGCATGATAGCATCAATTTCCATAAAAAAATCCCGATAGCAAAGCCACCGGGATCTTATCAAATACTGTAAAATATTTACCAGGCAAAAAGTGGAAAATCGAGCATGAGTTTATTCACTTTTACTTTCACCTGTTTAATAACACTTTCATTTTCGACATTTGAGATCACTTCATCTATCAGATCCACAATGGGTTCCATGTGGAATTCCTTCAAACCTCGTGTTGTGATTGCTGGTGTTCCAACACGTAAACCTGAGGTTTGGAATGGCGAGCGGCTATCGAAAGGAACCATATTTTTGTTGATGGTAATATCAGCTTTAACGAGTGTGTTTTCGACAACTTTACCGGTCAAGGCAGGAAATTTCGAACGTAAATCGATCAGCATCAAATGATTATCAGTTCCATCAGAAATTACATGATAGCCTCTGTCGGTGAACGCTTTTGCCATCACAGCCGCATTTTTCTGCACTTGCATCATATATTCGAAAAACTCATCCGATAAAGCTTCGCCAAATGCAACAGCCTTACTTGCAATAACATGCTCAAGCGGACCACCCTGCACACCCGGAAATACAGCCGAATTAAGTAATGTTGACATCATTTTGATTTCACCTTTTGGTGTAACCAATCCCCATGGATTTTCAAAGTCCTCTCCCATCAAAATAAGTCCGCCACGAGGTCCACGTAAGGTTTTATGCGTAGTTGTGGTAACGATATGACAAAATCCAATCGGATCATTCAACAAACCTTTGGCAATCAGTCCGGCTGGATGCGAAATATCTGCTATCAAAATCGCATCTATTTCATCAGCAATATCGCGCATACGTTCGTAATCCCAATCACGGGAATAGGCTGAGGCACCGGCAATGATCAATTTTGGACGCTCCTTCATCGCCAATTCTTCCATTTTATCATAATCGACCAATCCGGTTTTTTCACTCACACTGTATGCAATTGGATTATATAAAATACCTGAAGAATTAACAGGAGAACCGTGCGAAAGATGACCGCCATGCGACAAATCCAAACCCATAAAAGTATCGCCGGGTTTCAGACAGGTCATCAAAACCGCCATATTAGCCTGAGCACCAGAATGTGGCTGAACATTGGCATATTCAGCATCGAAAAGTTCGTTTGCTCTGTCAATGGCTAATTGCTCAGATTGATCAACGATTTCACAGCCGCCATAATAGCGTTTTCCAGGATAACCTTCGGCATATTTATTCGTTAAAACCGATCCCATGGCTTCCAACACCTGATCGCTCACAAAATTTTCGGATGCAATGAGTTCGATACCATGCATCTGACGTTCCTTTTCTAATTGAATTAACTCGAAAATCTTTTCGTCTCTTTTCATATAATGTTGATTTTTAATGCGTTTACTAATGAATATATTTTTTTCAAAGGTATCTATTTTAGCTGATATATTCGGTAGAAAAATCAATTTCCGGGCAAACCTACATCACCTTTATGCTCGCTAACCGACCTGTATTTGGCATAAGCTTCCAAAACAAAAGCCGTTGTAATACAGTCAGATTTCCATGAAACGAGATTGCGAATATGTAAGCCGCCACAAAAGAATTTGCCTCCTTTCCAATATTTTAATGAACCTTCCTGAATCGCATTTTGATGCAAAAACACCA
This sequence comes from Bacteroidota bacterium, assembly GCA_947505205.1. Taxonomy (GTDB): domain Bacteria; phylum Bacteroidota; class Bacteroidia; order Bacteroidales; family F082; genus CAJBPB01. Next base: position 8,781 of record CANNKD010000124.1, read on the forward strand.
TTGCCTTTTCGATATTTGGTATTGTATGATTGGCCTCGAAATTACCAAAATTCAGCAATGCCAGCAGCCCGTTTACCGTTGATTGGATCGTCTCAGCATTATCTTTTACGTTTTTTACTGACCAGCTACCATCGTGATTTTGTGTCGATTGCAAATCTGATATCAATAATGATACATCGTTTTGAAGATATCTTCCGGCTCCTGCTTCAACAATTCGGGAAACCGCAAGATGCAATTGATACCGATTGGGATAATATAAACTTGCAGATTCAAAATCGGATTCCACCACTTTTTCATGAATCAATTCAAATGATTCCCGAACGCCTTTCGTAGTTTCCAATAGATTGAAATTTGCCAGCATAACCAGGATATTTGCATTGACAATAACATCCACATCATTTGTTTTAAATGGAATATGAGAATCATAACCATTTGATCGCAAACAACTTATTTTAAAATAACAAGTATAATTGTTAAAATAATATGCTATTCCGCCAGGTTTTATGAAATCATACTCTTTTCCAAACCAGGTTAGAAAAGCACCGGTATTGTAACCGGTTCCATGTTTTAAGTCGTAATACAAAATGTTCTTACGACCGTTATCACGGTACTTTTCAAAGATAAATTGCAATGAATCGGGAATTACAATGGGTTGAAAATCAAGTTCTACACTTCCTGAAACACGATTGTACAACAACATAGCCATAATTGCCTGCGCCTGATCATCTGCATCATCAACCACATTCACAAAATTATTGGCAATACGTGTTGTAAGCGGGAAATGATTTGGTCGTTTGATCAAACTATCAGAATTATTTTTCCGGTTTTTACGCAACTGAATATCAGGTGGCATCCCATGCCAGAAACCAAATGTTTTCGAACTGTCGGTCTGATAGGTCATAATCTGTTGCATCGATTTCGTTAACATCGACGGAATAGAAATATATGCAGGAAACAACAAAAATACAGTTGCTAAACTATTGTGTATAGGCAGAATACCGAAATTATTCGAATCATAAAACTTTGATTTTCCCTTTAGTTTATAAGGCTTTTTTAAACAGATATAGTTTGGCCATTCGCCTTCATAAAATGCATAACCATTGGTTTCTTTTCGCTGTTCAGTCTCCAGAAACAGAAGTCCGGATTCAATATCTGCCTTTACCTCAGCAGAGCTAAGCGTAAAAGTGTTAATATCATCATTTACAACAGGTTCAATGCTTTGAGAGTGAACCCAAAAAGGAATCAGACAAAACAATGAAATGCTAATAAAGCTAATTAAAGAAGGAATTATTCCCAGTTTTGATCTCCAATC
>CANNKD010000125.1 GCA_947505205.1 Bacteroidota bacterium
GATATTCATGGAAGCGAAATTTTAGTGTTACTTCAGGCAGAAGAAAAAACACAAAAGATTCCCGTAATCGTAATTAGTGCAGATGCCATGCCTGAGCAAATTGAAAAATTAATACATTTGGGCGCTAAAGATTATTTAACCAAACCCCTGGATGTAGTTGAATTTACTAAGGTAATAGATAAATTTATAGTAAGGAATTAAACAAAAGTTTAACCTAAGTCAATTTAACGTAGCTAATATTCAATAAGAATAGTGAAAATACTTTTAAATGTTGCATCGAATCAAATTCCTTTTAGATACAAAAAGACTCCATTTAGAGTATGGCTATTTGTAATAATTGCAGCACTTTTTGAAGTAATACCGATTCATTCCTATCCGGGAACTGAACAAAAAAAACTTCAAAATGTAACGCTCCAATTGAATGGAAAACATCAGTTTCAATTTGCCGGGTATTATGCAGCTATCGAAAAAGGGTATTTTGAGGATGCAGGCATTCAGGTAAAATTGATCGAAGCAGTCGAAGGCCAGTATCCGGCTGATGCCGTGTATAATGGTACTGCAGACTTCGGAATTTGTGAAACTGATATTTTACTCCAAAGATCAAATAATAAAAAAGGAGTTGTGTTAGCTTGTATTTTCCAGCATTCTTCTTCCGTTATTGTTGCATCCACAAAATCAAATATACATTCTGTGCGTGACTTTGCAGGAAAAAAAATTAAAATAGACCTTAACGACCTGGATATCCTGAATTTATTGGATCATAATGGTATTACCTTAAATGATTTCACGCCCCTTACTATTGGCGATTTAAACTGTTTCATTCGTGGTGAGTGTGATGCAATTACAGTCAATTCTTTTGATGAACCATATTTATTAGATGAAATCCAATTTGATTTCATACAAATCATTCCCATGTTATATGGGATTGACTATTATGGAGATTTGCTTTTTACTACAGAAAATCTGATTGCCAAAGATCCCGAACTGGTTGATAAATTCCGTAAAGCCGTATTAAAAGGTTGGGAATACGCCATGGGTCATCAAGATGAAATAATCAATAACATTTATACCAAGTATAAAACCCTTTATTCATTAGATAAACTTCATTTTGAAGCAACACAACTTGAGCATTTGATATCAGGCGATTTGATTGAAATTGGGTATTCGAAGCCCGAAAGGTGGCAGAAAATTCTACTTTCATACCAAAAAAGCAAGCTCATTGATCCGGCATTTACAACAAAAGGTCTTTTCTACAGCGAATATGAGGTGCCAAAATTTGTTATTCCGTGGAAAATAATCGCCATCTTTTCATCTTTAATTTTGTTATTAAGCGCAGTGGCTGTATATTTATTTAACAATGGTAAAAAACTCAGGAAAAGCATTAAACGTTTTGATGAAGTCATCAGCCAAAGTGAAGGCGTTGTATGGGAGGTAGATGCTGCTGGCTTATATACATTTGTAAGTCCGACATCGGCCTTGATTTACGGATATACACCAGACAAATTGATCGGGAAATTGCATTTTTATGATCTGCTTGCCGAGGATAAACGAGAGCAGATAAAACAGGCTGCTTTTGAGGCATTCAAGCGGAAAGATAAATTTAGAAATTATATTAACCAAATCCAAAATCCGTTAAGGGAAATTGTGGTTTTGTCGACGAATGGCACACCAATACTCAACGAATCCGGTAAATTGATTGGCTACAGGGGAATCGACACGGATATTACAAAACAGATAGCCGATGAAAATAAATTAAAAGAGACAAATTCATACCTGAATAACCTGATCAATTATGCCAATGCACCCATTATTGTATGGGATGCATCGTTCCAAATTACAAGGTTTAATAATGCTTTCGAAGTTTTGACAGGACTCAAGGAAGAAGAAGTTCTAGGGAAATCACTCGAAATATTATTTCCTCCTATTCAGGTTGAACAAACTATGTTGTTAATCAGAAATAGTTGGAATAAAGAGCGATGGGAAACTGTAGAGATTGAAATTTTACATCATAATCAGTCAAAACGAACAATACTCTGGAATTCGGCAACAATTTTTGCAACTGATGGAATTACTCCGGTTGCTACAATTGCACAGGGAAACGACATTACAGATCAAAAGGGAGCGATGGAAGAAATCAAAACATTAAATGAAGACCTCGAATCTAAAATAACTGACAAGACTTTCCAATTAAGCCTGACAAATAAAAATCTTCAAAATGAAATAGAGGAACGAAAAGAAATAAATATTGATTTACATTCGGCAAGAGACATAGCCGAAAAAGCGAATAATGCCAAGAGTGAATTTATGTCGCGGATGAGCCATGAGTTAAGAACCCCAATGAATTCGATACTTGGATTTGCCCAGTTATTGGATATGGGAAAGCTGGACCAAGTCCAGAAAAGAAGTGTGGGTTATATTTTGAATGGCGGAAAACAACTTCTTGGACTCATTAACGAAGTATTAGATATTTCGCGCATCGAATCAGGTCATCTGTCCTTATCAATCGAATCGATTCAATTAAGCAGTGTAATTGAAGAAATGATTGAAATAGTTATTCCGCTTGCCAAAGCACGAAATATTACATTTCAAGTTGAAGGTGAAAATGATGACCGTATTTTTGTTAAAGCTGACATTCAAAGGTTGAAACAAGTTCTGTTGAATTTATTCAGCAATGCCATCAAATACAATTGTGAAAATGGATTTATTTATTTCAAAACAGAGATAAACCCACTAAATGCGACAGGACTCTCACCAGTCAGAATTTCAATTACAGATACTGGTAGAGGTATCCTTCCGGAAGATATTCCACGACTTTTTATTCCGTTTGACCGAATCGGCGCAGAAAATTCAGAAACGGAAGGTACCGGATTAGGACTTTCGATCGTTAAAAAACTGATCGGTATTATGGATGGAGAAATAGGTGTACAAAGTGTGCCCAATGAAGGAAGCACTTTTTGGATTGAAATTCCGCAGTGTACGAACCAAATGCTTACATTAAACAATAAGGCCGATTACCTGCAGTCCGCTTCAGAAATAGACACACCAACGGGAACCATCCTCTACATCGAGGATAATAAAGCGAACATTAAACTGGTACAGCTAATTCTACAGGAACATCGCACCGGCATTCGATTAATTACTGATTTAACCGGTAATAAAGCACTTCAGCTGGCCATCGAAAACGAACCTGATTTAATTCTTCTCGATCTTAATTTACCTGATATTCATGGAAGCGAAATTTTGGTGTTACTTCAGGCAGAAGAAAAAACACAAAAGATTCCCGTAATTGTAATTAGTGCAAATGCTATGCCAGAGCAAATTAAAAAACTAAAACATTTGGGAGCTAAAGATTACTTAACCAAACCTCTGGATTTAGTTGAGTTTACTAAGTTAATAGATAAATTTATAGTAAAGAATCAAACAAAAGTTTAACCTAAAACAGGATGGGCCCGATATCATGATTAATGAAACCTATTTAAATGCAAAAATCCTAGTAGTAGATGATAAAATGGCAAATATTGTCATTCTTGAAAGTCTGCTCGAGAGTTACAATTATACAAATATTCAATCTACAACCGATTCAAGAAAGGTTGTCGAAATGTTCAATACCTTTCAGCCCGACCTGATACTGCTCGATTTAATGATGCCCTATTTTTCGGGTTATGAAGTAATGGCGCAGTTGAAAGAATATATTCCTGAGAATTCTTATCTGCCCATCCTTGTACTCACTGCAGATATCACAAACGAGGCCAAACAACGTGCCTTATCTGAAGGTGCCAAAGATTTTCTGGCGAAACCATTTGATTTGGTAGAAGTTGGCCTGCGTATAAAAAACCTGCTTTTTGCACGATATCTGTATCAGCAATTACAAAACCAGAATCAAATTCTGGATGAAAAAGTTAAGGAACGAACATATGAACTTGAGCTCACTAATCTGGAACTTATTGTTTCCAGAGACAAAGCGCAGTCAAGCGACAAGCTGAAAACGGCCTTCATACAAAATATTTCACATGAAGTGCGTACGCCGCTCAACGGGATATTGGGTTTTGGAACCATGTTAAGTGATTCAGACTCTTCAGAAGAAGACAGACAGGAATATATTTCAATGTTGCAGATATCGAGTAACAGGCTGATAAAGACAATAACCGATTATATGGATATTTCCTTGATCCTGTCTGATAATGTTGAAGTAAGTCATAAGTCGATTAATATTACCCAGTTGGTTAAATCAATTAAATACAAATACAATGACCGATGCATGGCCAAAAATCTGTTATTGGAACTTGAAGTTCCGGTTCTAAATGAAGAAATCTATATAATTTCAGATTACGAGATGGTGGAAAAAATTTTTATCCATCTGCTTGATAATGCGGTCAAATTCACTTCGAAGGGTAGAATCACTTTTGGGTACACTACCTCAAATGAAGTGATCAATTTCTTTGTAAAGGATACGGGTAATGGGATTCATAGTGAAGCCAGAGAACGGATATTTGAGTATTTTATGCAGGAAGATATTTCCAGCACCCGTGGACATGAAGGAAGTGGCCTCGGCTTGTCTATTACGAAAGGGTTCTTAAATATTCTAGGCGGGGAAATGCATTTTGAATCTGAAAAAGGTGAAGGATCAACTTTTTATTTTTCATTGCCTATTGAAGCAAATATTTCCAAAACCTCAGAACCCTCCTTATCCCAATTTGAACAAAATGAGCAGTCTGATCAGCCTGTGATACTTATCGTTGATGACGAATATGTAAATCGGATCTATTTAAAAACACTTCTGAAGCGATTCTCGACACATATTTTTTTAGCAAATAATGGTAAAGAAGCAGTGGCTCTGTGCCACAAATATCCTGAAATATCATTGGTATTAATGGATATAAAAATGCCAGTTATGAATGGTTTTGACGCAACACGTGAGATCAAATTATTCCGCAAGAATATGCCTATCATTGCTATTACCGCGCATGTTGTGCAGGGTGATGAGCAGAAAGTTCTTGATGCCGGATTCGATGATTACCTGGCAAAACCTACTAGCAAAGAAGACTTTCTCGAGAAACTAAAAAAATACGGGATAACCGTATAATGGCTTAAGTTGCTATAGATTTATCTTTAGGATATGCTTTTGTAAAATGACTATACCAAATATCAAAGAATTTCGGTTTCAGATGGTAATGAATGCTATAAAGTTCCTGGTTTCTTTCAGTTCTGATTTAAAATCAGATCAATCATTTTGCTGTGATTCAGATATATAAGTATATTTTACCTGAAATAATGAGATAATGGAATGTTCGTATATTTGTAATATGAACTTGTGCGTTTCAATAATTATGATAAATCCAAAATACTCTATCATTTTTGAGTGATTATGCCAACAAAAAAAAACTTATTGGAGGATATTCAGAAAGAGCGAATTGCCCGTCTGGAAGCAGAGGAATGTTTTAAAGAGTCTAAAATACATGATCATGCTGAACTTTCGAGAAACATAGCGCGCTTTTCAAACCTTATTTCAAATATGCAGGAGGGTATTTTGGTTGAAGACGAAAATAGGCTGATTGTATTAACCAATGAACGATTTTGTGCCATGTTTGGCATTCCAGTTGACCCGGCAATGCTTATTGGAGCCGACTGTTCGGGTTCAGCCGAGCAGTCAAAACATTTTTTTACTGATCCTGAGGGTTTTGTTGCTAAGATTGATAATTTGCTCAATCAAAAGCAAAAAGTAATCGGTGAAGTATTATATTTAAAAGATGGCCGTACCTATTTGAGAGATTATGTTCCAATCATCATCGAAGGATCCTACCGGGGACACTATTGGAAATATGCTGATATCACCAACCAAAAGCGGTTTGAAGATGCATTAAAAAGAAGCGAGGAAAAATACCGTCTTTTAATTGAAAATATGAATCTGGGTCTGCTTGAAGTTGATCTTGCCGGAAAAATTATTTATGCAAACCAAAGTTTTTGTAATTTATCGGGTTTCGGCCGCGATGAGATTTATGGTAAAATTGGGGAAAATATTTTTACGAACGCCGAGAATCGCAAACTCGTTCGAAAGAAAACCGCCTCCCGCCATGAAGGCATATTAGATGCTTATGAACTTGAAATTACAACTAAGCAAGGCTTAAAAAAGTGGTGGATGATTTCTGGTGCGCCTTTATTCGATCAGGAAGGTATTCAAATTGGATCCATTGGCATTCACCTTGATATAACTGAACAAAAACAACTTGAGTTTACATTGCGTGAGGCTAAACAAATGGCCGAAGAAACTGCGAAGGCCAAGGAAATCTTTCTGGCAAATATGAGTCACGAGATCCGTACACCCATGAACGCTATTTTTGGCCTTAGCAATCAGATGCTTAAATCGCATTTGGATTCGAAACAAAGGTCTTTTCTTGAATCGATTTTTGGAGCGGCTGAAAACCTGCTGGTTGTAATCAACGACATCCTCGATTTCTCAAAAATAGAATCTGGCAATCTTGATATTGAAGCTATTAACTTCAGTTTACCGAAACTTTTGAAACAGATCAGTGGTATTTTAACAAATAAAATTGAAGAGAAAGGACTGCAGCTTATTTTACAAATAGATGATTCAATCGCTCCTGTGCTGGTTGGTGATCCATTTCGGCTTAATCAGATCCTTCTTAATCTCATTAGTAATTCTATCAAATTTACCGATCATGGTAGCATTTCGCTTATCTGTAATGTTGAAGAAAGTGACGACAAGCAGCAATCTATCAAGCTGATGGTCACCGACACCGGAATAGGCATCGATAAAAGCTTTGTCGAAAAAATATTTCATAAATTTTCGCAGGAGAGTGCAGATGTGGCCAGAAAATATGGTGGAACAGGCTTGGGAATGGCTATTACGAAACAGCTAGTCGATTTAATGGACGGACAAATAAGCATTGAAAGTGAAAAAAATAAGGGAACGCAAACGACTCTATCGTTCACTTTGCCTATCGGAAAACAAGCAGAAAGTCCTGAACACTCAAAACCCGTATTTAACCAGGCGAAACTTGTAAACAAAAAAATCCTGCTGGTTGAAGACAACAAAGTTAACCGACTCATTGCTAACACCATCCTTTCTCAATATGGTATTGAAGTTACCGAGGCAATAAACGGAGAATTAGCAGTCGAAATCCTCAGAAAATCAAGCTTTGATATCGTTCTGATGGACATACAAATGCCTGTGATGGATGGGATTACAGCTACAATCATGATTAGAAAAGAGATAAATACTACACTGCCTATTATTGCACTCACGGCTCATGCTTTGCAATCGGAACAACAAAGATGCCGTGAGGCAGGAATGAATGATTTTCTTTCAAAACCTTTCAATGAAGTTAAGCTTTTGGAAACTATTTTGAAACATTTGGATTGAAATTCAACCGGTTCAAGCATTGGGTGATGTTGTATCACATGGTTTGTTTAGTGAATCTTTCGAAATAATTTCTACAATTCTATTCGAACAAATTAAATCGAATCCAAGCTACTTACTATTTCGTCCATACGGGTCTTTATCCATCACGGTTGCTTATTATTCTACCAATATTCAGTCCCGCTGGGACTGTCCCGTTAGGGACAAAATATTTGTTGAAAAACAGATTAAATTCAAAGTCAGAGTCCCGTAGGGACGAAATAGAATTTTCTCTGAATAACAAATGAATGCAAATGAAAAAAAACGGTCTGAATCAAAATTTCATTCAGACCGTTTCGTATATTTTGAACACCAAACGCTATTTCCTGTATAACTCAATCAATGCATTGGTAGAGCTATCATGATGAATGGCTTTTGTAGTGTCCTGCAATTCAGGAATGATGTTTTGAGCCAAAACTTTTCCCAATTCTACACCCATTTGATCGTAAGGATTGATGTCCCAGATTGCACCTTGCACAAAAACTGCATGCTCATACATCGCAACCAATTTCCCGAGGTTTTCAGGACTTACTTTATCCAGGAAGAAAGTGGAGGAGGGGCGGTTACCTTCAAAAACTTTGTGCGGAACGATTGATTCGGCAACACCTTCGGCCTTCACTTCGTCAACTGTCTTTCCAAAAGCCAGCGCTTCACCTTGTGCTATCATATTGGCAATCAGATAATCCTGATGTGGTGGAAGATTATTCAATGATTTCTTAAAACCGATAAAATCACATGGAATCAATTTTGTTCCCTGATGAATGAGCTGATAAAAAGAATGCTGGCCGTTGGTACCTGGTTCTCCCCAGTAGATTGCTCCTGTTTGATAATTAACAGTTTGTCCATCGAGCGTAATGTGTTTGCCATTGCTTTCCATGGTAAGTTGCTGTAAATAAGCGGGAAAACGATGTAAATATCTATCGTAAGGAAACACCGCCTGTGTTTGTGCATCAAAAAAACTTGTGTACCAAAGTCCGAGCAAACCAATGATTACAGGAATGTTGTTTTCCATGGGTGCAGTTCTAAAATGCTCATCCATTTCGTTCAGTCCGTTTAGCATTCTGTGGTAATTCTCTGATCCAATTGCAATCATGGTTGAAAGACCAATGGCGGCGCTCATGCTATAGCGGCCACCAACCCAATCCCAGAAACCAAACATATTCTGTGGATCGATTCCGAATTTGGTGACTTCTTTTTCGTTCGTCGAAACAGCAACAAAATGACGGGCCACCGCTGAAGCATCACCAAGTTTTGCCAAAGCCCAGCTGCGGGCAGTTTGAGCATTGGTCATGGTTTCAATCGTGATAAATGTCTTCGATGAGATAATGAAAAGCGTTTCTTCGGCATCGAGGTCAATCACTGCTTCGGCAAAATCACTGCCATCAACATTCGAGACAAAACGGAACAGCAATTCTTTGGCACTGAAATGTTTCAAGGCTTCATACGCCATCACGGGACCGAGATCAGATCCACCGATGCCGATATTCACGATATTTTTGATGGGATTTCCGGTAAAGCCTTTCCATTCGCCTGACCTGATTTTATTCGAAAAATCGGTCATTTTATCCAAAACCGCATGCACATCGGGTACAACATTGTGTCCATCGAGCAGTATGGTCGAACCTTTTGGTGCACGCAAGGCAGTGTGTAATACGGCTCTGTTTTCAGTAGTGTTGATCTTTTCACCCGAAAACATGGCTGCCCGTCTTTTTTCAATGTCTCTGTTCTTAGCCAGACCGAAAAGCAAGTCCAACGTTTCATCTGTAATCCGATGTTTAGAATAATCGAAATAAATACCGATCTCATCGATTTTAAGGCGCAGACCACGCTTTTCATCCTTTTCGAACATGGTTCGCAGGTGTACATTTTTAATTTCTTCGTAATGCTTTTCGAGTGCTTTCCAACTCGTTGATTTCGTTAGTTCTGTGCTCATTGTCTTAAATTTATGATTAAATCATCAATCGACTTTACTATCAGTTCAATACAATTATAACCGGTTAATATATGTTAAAATAATGATTGCAAAGTACGTTAATATTTCAGGAATTTCATAAACTATGTGTGAGAATGAGCATAAAAAGGGGTTTTATGGGTATATTTGAGCGTTAAATTCTCTAATGGTGTATGAAAGGATATATGTATATTTTAGAATGTAGTGATGGAAGCTATTACACTGGCAGCACAAAAGAATTGGTATTTCGTTTGAAACAGCATCAAAGTGGTGAAGGGGCAAACCACACAAAAAAAAGATTACCAGTTAAACTTGTTTATTTTGAAGAATATCAACGAATTGTGGATGCATTTGAGCGCGAAAAACAAGTTCAAGGTTGGAACAGAAAAAAGAAAGAAGCGTTGATTAGAGGAGAATTCTTGATTTTACCTGAATTAGCAATTGCTTATAGAGATATTAAGGTGCCTGAGGCTCTCGAAGGCACAATTCAATGATCAAACAACGTGGCTTCGAGAACCTCAGCCACCAGCTAATGATCGGTGCCTGAGGCTCTCGAAGGCACAATTCAATGATCAAACAACGTGGCTTCGAGAACCTCAGCCACCAGCTAATGATCGGTGCCTGAGGCTCTCGAAGGCACAATTCAA
>CANNKD010000126.1 GCA_947505205.1 Bacteroidota bacterium
TAATGAACCAAAATCAGGTCCATTGCAAGCTACCCGTGCCGATTTGACCAATGCAGATAAAAAAACAGAAGATGTAAAATTGGTGTCCCCATTTGAAATACCAAAGGAAAAACAAACAACAAAACCAACTGCAAAAGAAACAACTCCAAAAGCTGAATCTTCTGTAAAACAGCATATTGTAAAACCAAAAGAAACGATTTATTCAATTTCAAGGTTGTATGGATTATCGGCTGATGATCTTCGTAACGCAAATTCGGGATTGGGTGATGCAATTAAAATCGGGCAAGTGTTAGTTATTCCTACTGATGATAAAATAAATCAGTCAGCCCCTGTTGATAAATCTTTACAGGCAAAAACTATTTCAACTACAACCGAAATAGTAAAACAAGATAAACCTGCTGTTGTCCAAGAAGTTGTAAAAGATTCAATTGTTAAATACCATGTTAAAAAAGGAGAAACACTTTACAGCATTGCTCGTAACAATGCTGTTAGTATCGATGAACTGAAAAGTATTAACAAGGGCTTGACCCAACAATTACGAGTTGGACAGGAAATTTTAATTCCAAAAAAAAAAAATAATTCCCCCTTTATCCAATATACCGTAACCAAAGATCAGAAGACGATTCAGGTTGCAAACGATTTTGATATTTCGGTTGAGAGGCTGAAAAAGTCGAATCCTTCGGTTGGGAAAAAGGTGAGTGCCGGACAAAAATTAAATATTCCTATTAGCGATAATTTAAGGCCAACTCCTTTGCAACCATCTAATAAACAGATTGTTAATGCAAACATGGGTGTTGAGAAGGCTATCTTTACCGATAATAATCAACTTATAAGCAATGCAGAAGTTGATTTAAAAGGCAAAACATTTAAAGTAGCTTTGATGATTCCACTTTACCTCGAACAGGTGGACAGCATGGCTTTGACGGCGACAACAAATCCTGATTTGTTTGGGGCGTCGTTACCTTTTACTTTTATTCAATTTTACGAAGGATTTATGATTGCAGTTGACTCACTTGTAAAAACCAAAGGATTAAAGTTGGAATTAATGGTGTTTGATGTTGATCAAGATCAGCAAAAAGTTGATAAAGTATTGATTGATAATAGATTGATTGATTCTGATTTGATTGTTGGTCCTTTTTTTGGAAGTACTTTTGAGAAAGTTGCCCAATTTGCATCTGAACACAAAATCCCAATTGTAAATCCTGTTTCATCTCGTCCTGAAATAGTTAAAAATAATCCTTTTGTCATTAAAGTGAAACCCGGTGATCGTTTCCAATACGAACAAATTTCACAATTAATAAATTTAAAATATCCTGATTCCAAGGTTTTTATATATCGTGCAAATGGTTTTAAATTCACAGAAGAATCAGCTGTTTTAAAGGATATTTTGACAAAAAATATACCATCAGAAGTGAATATTTCAAATGAAAGAATGATGGAACTTGTTGCTGAAAGAAGCAGACGTCGACATTTGCCTGATGATCAGTTTGTTTCTTCAATAGCTATTGAGGGTCAAAAATTCATGACGGATCAACTTCAAGTAGCTGGTTTTGAAAGTACTAAGTTTTTGAATCCTGTAACAGAATTAATTTATTCGAATGACAGCATCAGAGGATTCACACGTAAAGCTTCTACAGTTCGGCAAAATATTGTGATAGCGTTTGCAGATGAGAATGTATTTGCGATGGAGTTTGTAAATAAAATGAATCAGCTTGCAGATACTTTTGATATTCGCTTGGTTGGGATTCCAAACTGGGAGAAATTTGGCAATCTTTTTGTTGATAACCTCATGAGAATGAATGCAGTATTTATTACTCCCTCTTATATTAACCGTTCCAATCGGCAATCCATGCAGTTCATCCTTCAGTTTAAGAATAGGTATCATTTAGATCCGAACGAATATGCGTTTGAAGGTTTTGATATAGGCTATTATTTTATGGATGCCATGATGTCTTATGGTCGAAATATGACAAACTCAATGGATAAATTTAGTGGTGACCTGCTTCAGACCGGTTATCTTTTTAGCCGTGACAATGAATCTGATGGTTTGGTAAATCAGTATTGGAATTTTATTGAACATACAGATTATCAGCTGAATTCAGTAAAATTTGACCATTTTATAAAAAAATAATCTGTGTATTTTCGGGCGAAAAACATACTTTGGATCGTACTGATATGTTGGGTTTTGTCATTTGCATTAGTTTCATGCACAAAAACAAAAACTTCATATTGGCCAAATGGAAAGCTGAAATCAGAGCTATCTTATCATAGCGATAAACTGAATGGTGTTTGTAAGTGGTATTTTGAAAACGGACAACTGCAGCAACAGGCTGATTATGTGGATAATAAACTACATGGATCAATAAAACATTATTATGAAACTGGTATAATTTCGATTGAAGGTCAAAATTTCAATAATTTAAAAGAAGGAAAATTCTCCTATTTTTCACAATCAGGGAAGTTGATCTCCAGCGAAATTTATAAACAAGACAGTTTAAATGGCCATTGTTTAAAGTATTATGAATCAGGAAATTTGATGATTGATGGACGTTATTTTCATAATTTGATGGATAGTATCTGGTTGTTTTATAATGTGAAAGGAGAAATTATTGGGCGTGCAGATTTTGAGAAGGGAACTGGAATTCAAAAATCCTGGTTTCCAAATGGTAAACTGCAACGTGTCATTCATTATGAAAACAATTTGAAAAATGGAAATGAAGAATATTACTCACAGGAGGGGAAAATTGTTTCGGTTAAAATTTTCGATAAGGGAGAATTTGTTTCAGAAACAATGAAATGATCGTTTTTAGCTCATATATATGATATTGAAATTTCATTGATTCTCATCGTAATCATATATAAATCAATAATATAATGCATTTATATTTATAATGGAAGAAAGACCAAAATATATTCCTGACACATCATCTACCGACAATATCGGAAACGCATTGGGTTGGTTCCTGTTTTTAGTCGGATGGATACTTGCCGGAACGTTTTTTTTCTATTTACCTGAAATAATCCCAACTCACTTTGGAATCAATGGTCAGGTAGATGATTATGGAAACAGGTTAACGATTTTCCTACTACCTGCAATCGGCAGTTTGGTGTTTTTACTTCTGAAATTTTTGGTAAATCGCCCCGAAACTTTTAATTTTCCGGTTAAAATAACTCAAGAAAATGCACAGTATCAATATCGGCTGGCAATCAGCTTTATCCGTTGGCTGAATGTTTCTATTTTGCTATTGTTCAATGGAATAACTATTTTGATTTACTATTCTGCTGTGAATAATAGTGCAAAGGGGTCAATATTTTGGATTGTTTCGACGCTAATTGTTTTATTTTTTCCTATTATTGTTTATGTAACATCAAGTTTTAAAAAGAGATAATCAAGGAATATGAAATTAATATATTTATGTTTAATAACTTGTATATTAGCGAGTTGTACAAATCCTGATACCAATAATCTATTTCAGGAAGGAAAGTCTGTTTTATATTGTGGGACATATCATTTTAACGAAGTTGAATCAACGACGATTTGTACCTGGCTGCGACCGGATTCAACATTTTTCCTGCTTAAAAAGAAAGATCAGGATTCAATTTACATTGGGGTTTTCGGGAAATGGAAAGTTAATAATCAAATATTCACTTTAGACAGTGGCAATGACGGAAGATTAATCGTAAAAACAAATGCGAGTGGCTTGGAAGTCCTTAATAATGAGGGAGGTCAAATAAACCGAGACAAAAAATTCATATTAGAGAAGACAGACGTTTCAGATTTTGATACGTTTAAGATTCAAATTGCTGGAGTTTTTGAAAAACGTGAAAATGGTGATAGAATATTATATATCAATCAAATACCATATCCTGTCGAGTTTAGTTATAGCAATGATTTTGATATGAAAAATGATCGTAATAATAAAGATATCACAGAAACACCTGTTAAATTATTGATTTCTACGGAGGGCTCCAAGTGCTATGAGCTTAAATTTATGGTGAAAATCTATTCGATAAAATCTATTCTATTCCAATAGAAAGTGATCACATTTGATTTGAAATACTTTTAAGTGTTTTTTGACGTTTATTTGTTAATTGCATTTGGAATCGGAATAGATTAATTTAGACTAAATCTAAAAATTGAAAATCTAATAAATTCTCCTATAAATGTTACTTAGTAATCTAAATAACTGTAATTTTGCAGTGTTAAGAAATTCACATTGTTAAATTATAACACATTTTTTTCGCAAACAAAAAAAATACAGCGATGAAGTTAGAAAAAATTATGAATGACCTGGAGAAAAAACATCCGGGTGAAATAGAGTATTTGCAAGCCGTACGTGAGGTTTTGGAATCTTTGGAAGAAGTAGTGGAAAGAAATCCACAGTTCGATGCCGCTGGCATAATCGAGCGACTTGTTGAGCCTGATCGGGTACTTACTTTTAAGGTGCCATGGGTTGATGACAACGGTAAAGTACAGGTAAATCTGGGTTATCGTATTCAGTTTAACAATGCAATTGGTCCGTACAAAGGCGGACTTCGTTTTCACCCAAGTGTTAATCTGAGTATTTTGAAATTTTTAGGTTTCGAACAAATCTTTAAAAATAGTTTGACAACTTTACCAATGGGTGGAGGCAAGGGTGGTTCCGATTTTAATCCGAAAGGTAAGTCAGATGCGGAAATCATGCGTTTCTGTCAGGCTTTCATGCTCGAGCTCTGGAAAATAATTGGTCCTGAAACAGATGTGCCAGCCGGTGATATTGGTGTTGGTGGAAAAGAAATTGGTTATATGTACGGTATGTACAAAAAACTCACCCGCGAACATGTTGGCGTTTTGACCGGTAAAGGCATCAACTGGGGCGGTAGTTTGATTCGACCAGAAGCTACAGGTTTTGGTGGAGTTTATTTTGCCCAGGAAATGTTGGCTACAAAAGGAACCGATTTCAAAGGTAAAACAGTAACCGTTTCCGGTTTCGGAAATGTTGCCTGGGGTGCTGTTACTAAATTGAATGAGTTAGGAGCTAAAGTTGTAACTATTTCTGGACCTGATGGTTATATTTATGATCCAGAAGGAATTTCAGGCGATAAAATCGAATATTTACTCGAGTTAAGAGCTTCAAATCAAGATATTGTTAAACCATATTCCTATGAATTTCCAGAGGCTCAATTTGTTGCCGGAAAACGTCCTTGGGAGGTAAAATGCGATGTGGCCTTTCCTTGTGCAACTCAAAATGAATTAGGCAAAGAAGATGCTGAAAACCTGATTTCAAATGGATGTTTCTGCGTCGCTGAAATAGCCAATATGCCATCTACACCAGATGCTGTTGAAGTATTCAAGAAACATAAAATTTTATTTGGACCTGGAAAAGCGGTTAATGCCGGTGGTGTTGCTACCTCAGGTTTAGAAATGACCCAGAATTCCATGAAATTAAACTGGGATGCTGAAGAAGTGGACGCGCGTTTACACAGCATTATGAAAAATATTCACGCTGCCTGTGTTAAACAAGGAACGCAAGCTGATGGGTATATCGACTATGTGAAAGGCGCAAATATTGCAGGTTTTTTGAAAGTTGCGAACGCAATGTTGGATCAAGGTATTCTGTAAGCATTTACAAAATAGATTTGAAAAGCCGTCTCAAACAAGAGGCGGCTTTTTTTATTCTTGAATCGACAGTAATTCTATCTGATGTTAATTCGGGAATCCGTAAATTTGCTGTCATATTTTACTTATAATATTTATCAATTCATGGAATTTACTTACCCGGTGATGTTGTTTGGATTGCTGACGCTGGCGCTTCCGGTCGTTATCCATCTTTTTAACTTCAGGCGACATAAAACTGTGTATTTTAGCAATATAGAGCTTTTGCGACATATTCAGGAACAGACAAATAAAACCAATAACTTAAAGCATCTTATCGTTCTTTTGTTGCGTATGTTACTGATAACGTGTATTGTATTTGCCTTTGCGCAGCCATTTCTTCATACAGATCAAAAACTTGATTTAAAAAGTGAACAGTTGGTTGGTGTTTACATCGATAATTCCAAAAGTATGGATATTCACGGTTCAAATTCGTCACTTTTTGAAGAAGTCCGCCAACAGTCTAAACTGTTGATAAATCAATCGGCCAAAGAAAGTAGATTTCTCATCTTCGAAAACAGTTTGCAACCCAATAACCAATTCACTTTCAATCAGCAGGAAGCCGGTTTTAAAATGGATGAAATCAAATCCGGTGAGCCGCCTTTGGAATTTTCGCAACTGATTAATTATGAACGAAATTTAAAATCGTCGGCAGATTTTAAACAGAGATCGCTCTTCTATTTCTCTGATTTTCAGAAATCAATGTTTTATTCAACTGAAATTGAAGGTGATACAGGTTTGAATTTGATTCTCGTTCAGACAAAATCTGATCGAAGTAATAATATTTATATCGATAGTTGCTGGTTTGCAACACCTGTTGTTCAGGTCGGATTTCCGATTGAATTGCTTGTGAAAATACATAATTCAGGATCTGATGATATCAAAAGTCTTCCTGTTAACTTGACAATCAATGATATACAAAAGTTTGTTTCGACAGTTGACATTGAAGCCGGTAAAACAATAGAAACCAAAATGCAATTTATGGTGGATAAGCCGGGCAACTATCGCGGTGTAGTTTCCATTACCGATTTTCCGATCGTTTTTGATGATGAATTGTATTTTTCATTCTCCATCGCAAAGAATATCAATGTCTTAGAGATTGACGAGGCAGATCCAAATAAATGGCTCAAGGTAGTTTTTGAAAATAATCAACTTTTCCATTTCGAAAACAGAAATCTTCGGCAATTGGATTTTCAGGCTATTAAAGATTTTGATTTGATCATTTTAAATGAACTTCCGGCAATTCCGGAAGCTTTATCGCAGGTTCTGTTGAATTTTATTAAAGAGGGAGGAAATATGGTAATTATGCCGGCTTTGAATCCCAATTCGAATGCCAATAATTATTACAAAACTTTCGGATTTCAGTTTTCCGCAAACATGGATACTGTTAATACAAGGGTTTTTAAAATTTCTGAAACCCATAATTTGTTCGATAATGTTATTGCTAAAATTCCTGAAAACGCTGATTATCCAATTGTTAAACAGTATTATCCAATCACTTTTGATCAAGACGCTGATTTCAATACATTGATGGAGCTTCAAAATGGAAATCCTTTTATGCTGACAAAACAAGTTGGAGCCGGACGTTTGTGCGCTTTCGCTGTTCCCATTGATGAAAAATGGAGTAATTTCAATCATAATAATCTTTTTGTGCCTTTATTTTATAAAATGAGTTTTACAAATACCAATCAATCAGGCTTGTATAAGATTTTGGGCACAACAGAAAGTTATCCAATCAAAATTAATCTTAGTGATGACCAACCAGTAAAAGTGGTATCAATTCACCGTGATTTTGAAATGATTCCAGAGATAAAGGTTATAAATGGTAAAACAGATTTATTTTTTCATCATTCTATTCCATCAGCCGGATTTTATGAAATAAAAAACTCTGATAGCTTAGTTGGATTAATCGCTTTCAATGAAAACAGGGATGAATCAGAACTTTCATTTTATACTGAAAATGAGTTACTTACAATGATAAAGCCAGAAAAGTTTAAATCAGTCAGTTATATTACAAACTCACAATCGGAGGTAAACGAAATTGTTAAAAAAACGCAAACAGGCGAGAATCTGTGGAAATACTTTATTATCTTGGCCTTATTTTTTATGATGCTGGAAGGACTTGTTCTCAGATTCTGGAAATGAAAAGAAAAATGATTGAAGAAAATTGTAGATCATTGATTTAGAAAAGAATAAAAAATGAATTTTGGTAGTTTTGTAATTAATCTCCTGAAAACAAAGGAATAATAAATGAGTGAAGGAGTTGGATTGATACCCCATGAGGGAAATAAGGAAACGCATCGGACCATTCAGGTGAGTGGAATGTATGAGAATTGGTTTCTCGATTACGCTTCGTATGTGATTCTGGAAAGAGCTGTACCTGAAATAGAAGACGGTCTGAAACCTGTGCAACGACGTTTGCTTCACTCTATGAAAGTGTTGGATGACGGTCGTTTCAATAAAGTTGCGAATATCATCGGTAATACCATGCAATATCACCCACACGGTGATGCCTCAATTGGTGATGCGTTGGTTCAGTTGGGCCAGAAAGAATTAGCTGTTGAAACACAAGGAAACTGGGGAAATGTGCTTACCGGCGACAGTGCCGCGGCTCCACGGTACATCGAGGCTCGTTTGTCGAAATTTGCCAATGATGTGGTTTTTAATCCGAAGACTACAAACTGGAAGTTATCGTATGATGGCCGAAACAAAGAGCCGGTAACTTTACCAGTTAAATTTCCATTGTTGTTGGCGCAAGGCGTTGAAGGCATTGCAGTAGGATTGGCTTCAAAAATATTACCACACAATTTTAATGAACTTATTGATGCCTCCATCCAACATCTTAATAATGAAGAGTTTGTGTTGCTTCCTGATTTCCTTACAGGCGGTTTAGCCGATTGCTCAAAATACAATGATGGAATACGCGGCGGAAAGATCAGGGTGAGAGCCAGAATCGGACAGGTCGATAAGAAAACATTGATTATCACTGAAGTACCTTTCTCCACTACAACCCAAAGTTTGATTGATTCTATCATTACTGCTAATGATAAGGGGAAAATTAAAATCAGGAAAATTGATGATAATACGGCAAGAAATGTTGAGATATTAGTCCATTTAGCACCCGGCGTTTCTCCTGATCAAACCATCGATGCCTTGTATGCCTTCACAAGCTGTGAAGTCTCAATATCGCCAAATACCTGCGTCATTTTGAAAGGAAAACCGGCATTTATTGGTGTCAGCGAAATTTTACGGCATAACACAATCCAAACCAAAAATCTACTCGAGAAGGAACTGCAAATTCGTTTGGAGGAGTTGGAACTTGACTGGCATTTTTCTTCACTCGAAAAGATTTTTATTGAGAACAGAATTTACCACGACATTGAACAATGCGAAACCTGGGAAGCTGTAATCAAAGCAATTGACGAAGGTTTAAAGCCTTTTGTCGCAAATTTAAGACGCGAGATAAAGGTCGAAGACATCGAGCGTTTGACCGAAATAAAGATTAAGCGAATCTCGAAATTTAATACTTTCAAAGCCGATGAATATATCAAAGGCCTTGAAAATGAGATGGAAGAGGTTAAAAATCATTTAGCTCATATCATCGATTATACCATCAATTTTTATCGGCAGATAAAGAAAAAATATGGTCCGAGTCACGAACGAAAAACAGAAATTCGCAATTTCGATGTTATTCAGGCATCGGCTGTGGCAGCCAATAATGAACGTTTGTATGTGAACCGTGCAGATGGATTTGCCGGTACCTCGCTCAAGAAAGACGAATTTGTATGCGAATGTTCCGACCTCGACGACGTGATTATTTTTCGTGAAAATGGTACATTGCTTGTTACCAAGGTGAGCCCGAAGTTTTTTACAGGCGAAAACATCATTCATATTAATGTTTTCCGGAAAAATGACGACCGTACCATTTACAATATGATTTACCGTGATGGAAAAAAAGGTCCAAATTTCGTGAAGCGATTCGCTGTCGTAGGCGTCACCCGCGACAAAGAATACGATCTCACCGGTGGGAAACCGGATTCTAAAATCGTGTATTTCACTGCCAATCCGAATGGCGAAGCGGAGATTGTGAAGGTTTTGCTTCGTCCACAGCCAAAGCTAAAACGCACATCATTTGAATATGATTTTTCTTCGCTTGCCATTAAAGGACGAAGTTCGAAAGGCAATACGCTTACCAAACATGCGATTCGGCAGGTTTCAAAACGTGAAGATGGAATTTCTACTTTGGGTGCCCGTGAAATCTGGTACGATGACACCGTAAAACGTTTAAATACAGATCAAAGAGGGGTTTTATTGGGAGCATTTTCTGGTGAAGATAGGTTATTACATTTTTTTACAAA
>CANNKD010000127.1 GCA_947505205.1 Bacteroidota bacterium
AAATACACCCCTGCCTGTATAGTGCGTGTGTCCCACACCGTTTTTAGCTCGTTGGTTGGCAGACTTGTAAGTTGCTGCCCATAAGCATTATAAATATTAATAGTACCTTGCAGCTTGGCAGTTTGCTCAAATACAACATAGGTATTGGCTGGGTTTGGATAAACGCTTAATGCATCTTTTGAAGCAATATTACTCTCTAAACCAACCGTTGTATCCGTGAGTTTTAAAACCCAAATATCTTGGTTTTGTTGGTGAACGCAAGTTACATCACCTGAGGGGCCATACCAGAAATGGCCAGTTACTACATATTCTGATTCATTCAGTTTAATAACCCCAGATTCAATGCGTTCAGGTGCCCCTCCACCAATACATTGCTGCCATTCCAGCGTACCATTTCCATCAATTTTAAATACCCAGATATCATCCTCTAGTAGTCCTAAATCGTGATTTCCAATTACATCACCGTCAAAAGATTGTGTTTGGCCAAAAATCATATAGCCGCCATCATCGGTATTAAAAATTCGTTTAACCTGATCTATACCAGACCCTCCATAACATTTCTGCCAGACGATATTACCCTCAAAATTAACTTTTACAAGCCAGATATCATCCGTTCTATCACCAAGATGATTATAACCCAAATGGTAACCAGAACCAGTCATATCACCATCGGTTGCACTACCATAACCACCCATTAAATATCCATCTGTGGTTTCAAGTAACCGTTGTGCCCCGTTGTGGCCAGTCCCTCCGTAGCATTGCTGCCATTGTAGATTCCCTATTGAATCCAATTTGAACAGGATGGCTTCAGCTCCATCATCGAAGGGTTCGCACAATAGATTGCCACCCGATTCAGGAATAGATGAGCCACCGGCCAAAAAACCATGGTCGCTGGTTTCAAGAATTGTATTACCATAATCAAAGCCGTTTGTTCCAAAACTGTAATCCCACACTTTTTCACCTGAGTTATTTAATTTTAGCATCCACATATCGTATGCGCCAAAATAATTACTTACGTCACCATCATCGGAACAGGTAAAGCCAAAGGCTAAGATACCATTGTCAGCGGTGAGTGTGCCATCCCTAATCACTTCGCGGCAATTTCCACCATATATTCCTTCCTGTATTATATTGCCAATACTATCAATTTTTATCATCCACATATTACTGCTCTCTGGGTAAGGGTCATAGCTTATATCACCATCGGATGAAGCGCTTATTGCCAAAATATAAAAATTACCATCAGATGTTGCAAAAATCCTATGTCCAGCTTCAGTATTTGAACCTCCAATTTTCTTTTCCCAAACCAGGTTCCCTTCCAAATCTGTTTTAATCATCCAAACATCTTTCTGCTTGCCCGAAGGACCGCAATCACTACAAGGTAATTCGTAAGAACCAACAACCAAATAACCATCGCCAGTAAAAACCACATCATTTGCCTCATCCTGAAGGTCTCCACCAAAACAGTTTTGCCAATCGATGTGAAGTGGTTGGGAGAATGCCGGAATGATTAAAATCAGAAAAAAAATTAACAATACAATTGACTTTTTCATGGCAGAGAATAGTATAAAGGGTTTTGCCGTGTACACGGCAAACCCCTCAAAAATAAACATATTATTTGGTTATAAGAATCTTTCCGGTTTTATTAAAACCCCACAGGTATGTGTTCTGAAAGTCATGATAATTCGAATTATTTAGGCCGCAAAGGCGGGAAATAGTTTGAAAAATTGGATTTGTTTAACGATTTCAGGCAGATTTGAAATGAGTGTGATGCCCAATTTTTTAGCCGATGGCAATAAATGGATTATCGGTTTTTTCACTTCCAATGCTTGTGTCAGGTCCATGTCCGGGATGAACTTTGGTTGAATCAGGTAACACAAAAAGTTTCCCCCAGATACTGTTTTTCAATAAGTTATAATCACCACCGGGTAAATCTGTGCGGCCGATGCTCTGGTAAAACAAAACATCTCCTGTTATTACAAATGAAGCTTCTTTGTTATAAAAACATGCACTTCCGGTTGCATGTCCGGGTGTATGAAATACTTTCAAACTGCTGTTTCCAAAAGTAAGTGTTTGATTATCAATTAGATTAATTTCCGGATGAAGGACTTCAGTCAGGCGCATTCCAAAACTGGAAGCCGATGCAATGGCGTTGTCCAGATATAATTCTCCACCGGCGTGTGCGCCAAGTTTCACATTGTAGCGTTTACTTACAATCGCATTTCCCAGAATATGATCTACATGAGCATGTGTGCTTAGTAATATACTGGGTTTGAGTTTATTATCATCAATATATTCAAATAGTCGATTGTCTTCCTCCTCGTTGGAATTGGCGGCATCAATGATGACACATTCCCCGGTTTCGTCGAAAAGTATATATGTATTTACCTGAAAGGCATTGAAAGTAAGCTTTTTTAATTGTATCATTTATTGATATTTTAAGGAAATAATGTGTGAAAAGACGCTGCAAATTTACAAAAAGCAGGCAAAATGACACGACAAAAAATGTAGTACTTTAGCCAAACGAAGTAGTTGTCTGAATGAACCAAATTATTTTCAATAAAATCAGGATAAAACAATTTGCAATGGTAATTTCATTGTTTTTGTTTTGCTTGCCAACTGATTTATATTCACAGTTTTACAATGGTTCAAATATGTCGTTCGGTAAAAACCGCGTTCAATGGAATAATACCATCTGGACGTATTATCGGTTCAGCGATTTTGATATTTATTTCTATTTGAACGGAAACGAATTAGCACTTTATACGGCAAAATATGCCACCGAACAAATTCCGGTTCTTGAGCGACGGTTGCAAAGTTCACTAAGTCAGAAAATCCAGTTTATCGTTTTCAATAATCTTAACGACCTGAAACAAAGCAATATAGGCTTAGCTTCTGAGCAACAATACAATATTGGTGGCATAACGCATATCATCGGGACAAAGGTATTTTTGTATTTCGATGGAAATTATCTGCATTTCGAACAGCAGATTCGCGCCGGATTGGCAGATATGCTGCTGAATCAAATGATGTATGGCGGAAGTATTGGATCTCAGGTTAGAAACACGACAATCTTCAATCTTCCGGATTGGTATAAAAATGGGCTATTATCCTATATTTCAGAAGATTGGAATACCCTGTTGGATGATCGTCTGAGAGATGGAATCGTTTCAGAACGTTTTAAAAAGCTAAACCGGCTGAAAGGTGACGATGCCATCATTGCCGGACATTCGTTATGGCAATATATTGAAGACAAATACGGTAAATCGGCCATGTCGGATATTGTGCATCTAACACAAATCAGCCGCAATGTTCAAAAAGGATTTTTATATGTTACCGGTGTCAAATTCAATGATTTAATCAAGCAATGGTACGAATATAACCAACAGCAATATCATTTGGAGCAAGTACGGTTACCCGAAAGTGTTATGCCGTTGAAATACCGAACCTACCGAACTTTTGAGCGCCCGACACTCAGTCCGGATGAGCAATTTCTTTGTTATACCACCAACGATGAAGGTTTGATGAAACTTTGGTTACTCGATCTTAAAACCAATAAAAAGAAAAAGATGTTTCGAAGCGGTTATAGCTCTGATGCACTGACAGATAACACTTATCCATTAACAGCCTGGCATCCGGGAAGTCGCTTACTCGCTATTTTGGTTGAAGAAAAGGGCAAAATATTTCTTTACTTCTACAATCTCGACGATGAAAGCATTGATAAACGTAATATGTTTGATTTTCAGAAGATTACGAGTATGACCTATTCACCCGATGGCCGTTCGTTAGCGCTTTCAGCGGTAAGAGGAGGGAAGCCGGATATTTATGTTTTCAATATTGCCGCAAATTCACATTATCAGGTTACCAACGACTTCTATACCGATTTGTATCCGATCTTTGTAAACGGAAATCAACGGATTATCTTCAGCTCGAACCGTATTTCAGATACCATTGAAACACAGATCAATCCAGACAAACAACCGGCTCAGTTCGATCTCTTTTCGTATGATTACTACACTGGAAATAAAATTTTAAAACGATTAACCAACACACCTGATGTGAACGAGATATTACCAAATAGGCAAGAAAAAAACTCCATCGATTACCTAAGCGATCAAAATGGTTTTTATAATTTATATCACGGCACTTTCGACAGCACGATAACGTTTATTGATACGGCGGTTCATTACAGATATTATATGGAGTCGGCACTGCGAACCAATTTTACATCAAATATCCTGAACTATTCAGGCAATACCAATGGAACCTATTTTGTGCAGATACAAAACAAAAACAAACAAAAACTATTCAGGTTGAAACCTGATGAATTGATTGAAAGCAATGAACTGCCAGATCTGACAGCCTTCAGGTTGAATCAGCAACAAAAGCAAGTGATTGAGCAAAAAGATGAAGCGCCTGTTAAAAAACGAAAAAGTTTTCAGGTTCTGTTTCGTCCTCATACAAAGCAGGATACAGGAAATTACATACCCATCCCAACAAGGCAGGGAGCTTTCAGTATCAATGGCAGTTCGCGTCTCAATTCGATGCTTTATGAAGCAACCGGAAAAAAACAGGAACGAATCGACCAAAGCAGTATGCCGAAACGCAGAAACTATTATGTGCAATATTTCTACGATCAACTTATTTCTCAGGTCGATTTCACTTACACTAATTTCAATTACCAGCCTTTTGCAGGAGGCGTTTCGCCCATTTATCTGAATCCCGGATTTAACGTTCTTATGGGTGTCACTTTAACCGATTTGTTAGAGGATTACCGTATTGTTGGCGGTGTTCGGATAAATCCTGAACTGATAAATAATGAGTACGCGGTTAGTTTCAGTAATCTGAAGCATCGCCTCGATCGTACTTTGACTTTGCACCGCCAAAGCCTTGAAAATGTGGGTTATACGGCAATCACACGCAACCATTCGCATCAGTTGTATTATATGTTAAGCTGGCCCTTTACAGAGACATTCAGCATACGCGGAACCGGAATTTACCGCAATGACATGAAGGTTTATATGGCAACCGATCCGGTGAATTTGGGAAGACCGACTCAGGTGGAAAACTGGATTGGATTTCGAACCGAACTGGTACTCGATAACAGCCGCGAAATCGGAACAAATTTATATACAGGAATCCGGGCAAAATTGTTCGGGGAATATTACCAGCTTGCCGCAAAAAACAGTCAGAATTTTGTTGTTTTGGGATTCGATTTCCGTCATTATCAACGCATTCACCGTAATTTCATTTGGGCAAATCGCATAGCTGCCAGCACAAGTTTTGGAACCTCCAAACTCATCTATTTTATGGGAGGTGTTGATAACTGGCTTTCGCCTGGTTTTAATCTGGAAACACCGGTAGATTATACGCAACGATATGCTTATCAAACACTTGCAACGAATATGAGAGGTTTTAACCAAAACATACGCAACGGAAATAGTTTTGTTGTGATCAACTCCGAATTGCGTTTTCCGGTTTTCAGTTATCTCTTACAAAACCCAATAAGTTCGAATTTCATCCGTAATTTTCAGTTGACAGCCTTTGGTGATATCGGAACTGCCTGGACAGGCTGGAATCCTTATGCACCGGAGAATTCACTTTATACAAAATACATTTACAATGGTCCATTGACGATTTCGGTCGAGATTCAGAAAGATCCGTTGGTTGCCGGATTGGGAACTGGTGCAAGAACAACGATTTTGGGTTATTTTGTACGTGGAGACGTTGCTTGGGGTCTCGAAGATGGTCGTTTTGGTAAACCGATTTATTATTTATCGTTAAGTTTAGATTTTTAGGAGGTAAAATGAGTGTTTACGCAATTTTTGTATTATTGATAATTGGCCTTGTTGCCGGTGTTTTCAGCGGTTTAATGGGTATCGGCGGTGCCATAATTATCATTCCGGCACTGATATATTTCTTGGGAATGGATCAATATTCGGCTCAGGGAACGAGCATTGCCATCATGCTGCCGCCCATCGGATTTCTGGCCGCATACAACTATTACAAAGAAGGAGCTTTGAACTGGAAATATGCTGCCATTATCGCTTTTGCCTTCTTTATCGGAGGATATTTTGGTTCAAAATTTGCCATTCAATTACCACAGGAAATATTGAGAAAGGTGTTTGCTTTTGTACTTATCGCTATCGCAATCAAGATGTTGTGGACAAAAAACTAATTGTTAAAGTACTGTGCCAAACTTATCAACAAAGGCGGTTCAAAAAAAGTTAAACCTCCTTTTTCATTCCGAAAGCCTTATCCTGTATGGGTTTTGGAATTTATTAACAATTTTTCGTTGAAAACATCAGAGCCTATGAAAGTAAAAGGAATTGTATCTTGCAACTCATTTTGAATGTGACTTGGTGTTTTGCTAAGAAACGTGAGAAGAGGGGCTTAACTACAATTTCAAATGCATAATTTTTAACTCGTATGGAAAATAATCTGTTTACTAATCTCGAACCCACTGTAAAACAAGAGAAAGACCAGAGTTTTTATGATAAAATCTTGGAATCACGTCTAAGACCCGATATAAAGGAAATTCAATTCACTGAAACAAAAGAGTTTATGACAACTGAAGCCGGTGCTTCAACACCCGAATTTGTACCTCAACCCCAAAAATCATACACACAAGCCGAAGTGCTGGCCGCCTCAACTGAATATTTTAAGGGCGACAATATGGCTGCCAACGTCTGGATGAATAAATACGCTTTGAAAGATAGCATTGGCAATGTTTTCGAATTGACTCCCGACGATATGCATCGCCGGTTGGCAAAGGAAATTGCACGCGTTGAACAGAAATATCCAAATCCGTTAAGTGAACAGGAGATTTATGATGTCCTCAAAGATTTTAAATATATCATACCTCAGGGAAGCCCGATGGCCGGTATCGGAAACGACAAACAGGTTTCTTCTTTGTCAAATTGTTTCGTAATTGGCAACGAAGGACCATCCGATTCCTATGGTGGAATCATGAAAATTGACCAGGAACAGGTTCAGCTGATGAAAAGACGTGGTGGCGTTGGGCATGATTTATCACATATCCGCCCAACAGGAAGCAAAGTGGATAATACCGCTCTCACTTCAACCGGCATCGTACCGTTTATGGAAAGATATTCAAACTCCACACGTGAAGTCGCGCAAGACGGCCGCAGAGGTGCTTTGATGCTGAGTATTAGCGTAAAACATCCTGATGCTGAACGATTTATCGACGCTAAACTGGAGCTTGGAAAAGTGACTGGAGCAAATGTTTCGGTACGTATTTCGGATGAATTTATGCATGCCGTTATGCATAATAAAATGTTTAAGCAGCAGTATCCCATCGATTCGACCAATCCCACCTTTGTCAGAGAGACAAATGCGCTCGATCTTTGGAATAAAATTATTCACAATGCATGGGCATCGGCCGAGCCAGGCATATTGTTCTGGGACACCATCATCCGAGAGTCAATCCCGGATTCGTATGCCGATTTGGGTTTTAAAACCCTTTCGACAAACCCTTGTGGTGAAATACCTTTGTGCGCCTATGATAGCTGCCGTTTGTTAGCAATTAATCTGTATAGTTATGTAGATGAGCCATATACCGAAAATGCAACTTTTAATGTAGAGTTGTTTACAAAGCACTCTCGTATGGCTCAGCGTATCATGGATGATATTGTTGATCTAGAGATTGAAAAAGTTGATGCAATTATTAAGAAAATAGATTCTGATCCTGAAGTAATAGAAGTGAAGGGTGTTGAATTGCGTTTATGGGAAAACATCCGTAAGAAAGCATTACAAGGACGCCGTACCGGGATCGGAATTACTGCTGAAGGAGATATGTTAGCTGCACTGGGAACACGTTATGGTTCTGACGAAGCGATTTCATTTTCGACTGGTGTTCATCAGGTTCTGGCTTTGGAAGTCTATCGTTCTTCCGTTGAAATGGCCGGCGAACGTGGTGCATTTGAAGTGTATGATGCTGAACGTGAGAAGGATAATCCATTCATTGGCCGAATCCGCGAAAGTGCTCCACAACTTTACGATAAGATGGTAAAAACCGGAAGACGTAATATCTCGATGCTGACAATTGCACCAACAGGTAGCGTAAGTATCTGTACACAAACGACATCCGGAATAGAACCCGTATTTGCTGTTTCATACAAACGTCGTCGAAAAGTAAACCCAAATGATAAAAATGTTACTATAACTTTTGTGGATGAAGTGGGAGACGCATGGGAAGAATACAATGTTTTTCATCCAAAATTCGAGGTTTGGCTAAAAACAAAAGGCTATGATGTAGCCAAAGTGAAAGCTTATACTGACCAGAATTTGCGCGAAGTGATCGTTGCTTCCCCTTATCATCAGGCAAGCTCGGCCGATATCGATTGGTTGAGCAAGGTGAAGATGCAAGGTAACATCCAGAAATGGGTTGACCACTCAATCAGCGTTACGGTGAATGTTCCTTCCGAGGCAACCGAAAATTTGGTAAGCCAGATTTACAAAACTGCCTGGGAAAGTGGTTGCAAAGGCATCACCATTTACCGCGAAGGTTCACGATCGGGCGTTTTGATCAGTAATGATGAGAAAAAATCGAAAGACGCTCAAAATGAAGAGTTTAATGAAACACAGGCACCTCCAAGACCAAAAAGGTTGGAAGCCGACATTATCAGATTTCAGAATAACTACGAAAAATGGATTGCTGTTGTTGGTAAAATCAATAACAAACCTTACGAAATTTTCACCGGAAAATCTGATGATTTTTTCTTACCGCCTTATGTTGAAAATGGCTGGATAATCAGAGAAAAAAATAAAAATGATAAAGCCCGCTACGACTTTCAGTTTCAGGACAAACAAGGCTATAATGTTACTATTGAAGGACTTTCGCGCTCATTTAATAAAGAATATTGGAACTATGCCAAATTGATTTCAGGAATTTTGCGCCATGGAATGCCATTGCCTTATGCTATTGAATTGATTCAGAACCTTACGTTGGATGAAGAAAACATCAACACCTGGAAAAATGGTGTTGTTCGTGGTTTGAAACGCTATATTCCGGATGGAACCCAGGCTCAGGGAAAGAAGTGTCCTGAATGTGGCGATCAGAATAGTTTGATTTATCAGGATGGTTGCCTCACCTGTAATTCCTGTGGCTACTCGAAATGCAGTTAAAGAATCTATATTGAAAACAAAAAAACCGGTCTCATTGAGGTCGGTTTTTTTTGTTTTTAACCAAAGCGATTGACTTTCTAATACTATTTCCTTTGCAGAGTGTATTGGATTCAACCTTTCAACCTATCAAGCTGTCACCCTGAGCGTAGTCCCAGCCTGACCATCGGGCAGGAAAGGGCGTCAACAATTAAAAATGCATCTTATGATAATCGTAGGTTTGGCTTTCGCGGAAAGTCCGGATGCTTCCGGCTAAAATGAGAAAAATTTCTAAATCGTTTGCCTTTAACCAATTGAGAGCTCTTGGGTTTCCGTTCACGGCCTCAGCAATTTGAATATATAGTGCGAAATTGAATTGTTCGAGCCATTTTCTTGCTTTTTCCTGGTTATCAATGGCGCCATCTAAAGCCGCAAGTGCAAAGAATTGATTGGCCATCAGCCAGTTAAATGCGCCTTCGCTGCCACGCACAGCACTGCTGAAAGCTGCTAATTCGGGAAACCCATTCGCAAGTAACCAATTTTGAAATTCCGCACCTTCTTCTTTAAAGGTTTCGTTAAGAGCCATCAATATTTTAACCGGATATTGTTGCATATAATTGTAAATTAACCAAATACGCTTGCTTCGATACCTAAATTTCTAACTTGTTCAGCGATTATATTCAATGCTGATTCCGGAATTTTTTCCAGATTATTAGCTGGTGTGTCGCGATCCAAAGAATAAATCATCACTGATTGAGGTTGGATTTCCATGATCACTTTTAACCAGGCTTTCACTTCTTCGGGTTTCGTATTGTCGATGTAATTGCCATCGAGTAGGCCTTGTAAAAATAGTGTTTGAATGATCAG
>CANNKD010000128.1 GCA_947505205.1 Bacteroidota bacterium
CGGCGTTTCGAAATCCATATCAGCTACCCACATCGGGATAACATCAGGATTACCAAAAATCTTTTCACGTAAATCAAATTTCACACATGAAGTTTCCTCTCGATTTATATGTTTGTCAAAGTTATATTTCATTGATACACAATCTTTTACTCTAATTATTTATAATTTCAATCTTCGGTTTTTAGAATGCAAAGGTGGAAAATTATTCGTCTAAATCCTGGTATTTCTTCTAAAGTAATCTTACAGATTTGATTCAAAAATCAAATATTTAAAATAACAGTTAACTTTGAACTTTAAAAATGACGCTGTTGAAATATATTCATAAGTATTGGTTTTTTATAATTATCTCATTTTCAATCATTCTATACTTTGTCAGTCTAATAAATCGTGCTCCTCATCTCGATGATGCCTGGCTAGGAGAACATAGTTACTGGCTTGCAAAAGATGGAATTGTAAAGTCGAAATTGATGACAGGTTTTGCCGGTAGTGAAGATCGGCTTTTGCTACACCATAAATTTTTTACCATTCAGGGTGCGTTATTCATCTACATTTTTGGATTTCATCTGGCCATTTTAAAAACAATCTCGTTTATATATACCATTTTGTTTGGTATTTCCTTTTGGGTTTTAGTAAAAAAGATTTCAATCGATTTCGATAGCAAAACGAAAATATTGGCACTTTGGCTTATTTTCTATAACCCATTGATGTTTGAATTCAGCTATGTCTTTCGCCCGGATGTGATGCTCATGACACTTGGTTTTATTTCCTTTGCATTTATTTTTCTTTCGTTAAAAGAAGATAAAATACTATTATACAGTTCATTAGCGGGCGTTTTCGCTGGATTGGCTGTTTTTGCGCACCTCAATGGAATTATTTTTGCTGCCGCAGGTTTTTTGGTCTATTTATTCAGATGGAAACCAAAACAATTGCTCTTCTATTCTATTGTTGGATTTATCTGTTCATTGGGTTATTTTTATGATTTTCGATCTTTTTCAGATTTTGGAATTTGGTACGACCAGCTAACTTTTGTGCCAACGGCAAAAGCAGATACATTAAACCCTATATTACAATTAGTTATAAATATTTTCGGTGAACACAAAAGGTATTTTCATAGTCCCCACGAGATTATTTTTTCAGTTAGTACAATTTTTTGCCTGATTATAAACAGAAAAAAACTTTTTGAAAATCAAAGTCTACTTTTACAATATTTACTTTTTGCTGTCCTTAGTCTTGCCGTATTTGCATTAAACAAAACGAGCAAATATCTGATATTGTTACTGCCTTTCTTCGCGATTATTATTTTTCAAACGCTACTTGACTTAACATTAATTCCGGAGACGGCAATCAATAAAATCAATTGGAAAAAGAATACATTGATAGGGTTACTTTTCATATTCACCTGCATTGCCTCAATTTTTAATTATAAAACTTCTATTAATAAATATGATTCAAAATTAAACTCATCTTTCACCGCCCGCTTCGCACCAAATAATACAAATCAGACATCCGTTTTGGCTCCGATGGAGTTTATTTATGATGAAATGGGAAAATATAAATCAATTGTCAGTTTAATGTCGTTCAGTGAAAGAATGAAAATTGATACCAGTTTGGTTGGAGAAGGTATTCTTCGAAAAACAAGGTTAGAAAATATTGATATACTGTATTTTACCGAATATTATCGTAATAAATTCGGCATGAAAGAATATCCAAAAGGTGGTACCGTCGAAAACTACCTTTGCGTTTATGCGGATAATGAGATGACTGTTTGGGACGGGAGAAAATTTGAAATAAATGATTCTATTTCAACGAATTACGATTCAGGAAAACCAGTCAGATTGGCATACAGAGTTGGTCCGTTTAATTATTCTTCTGCGTTTAAATGATTTTTAGGATCACGTTCATTCATTCTCTCCATTAATTTCCTTTTAAACATTTCTTCAGCCTTGAAATATAAAGCTACTTTTTTGGGAGGAAGTACTCTTCTAATGCCTGACACAAATTCTTCACGCTCATTTAAGGCAATTTTAGCCTGTTGTAAACGGCTATCAATCAATTTATTAATATCATCATCCGACATCGTATCCAGCATTTCATTTGCGTCGCGCAAGACTTTTCTCCTGTCAATTTTTTGCTCCTCGAGCGACTTCTGATATTGGTTATACAATGGCCAGAATTTGGTGGCTTCATCGGGTGTCAGCTGCATTTGATTGGTGAAAAAGCCAATCTTCATCGCTTCGATATTATCTTTCCTTGGACCACCAAGTTGTTTGTTCTGTGCGTTGGAAAGACCTGATATTGTGATTAATAAAAGTAATAACAGATTCTTATTAAGGTATGTTTTCATATCAAAAAGTTTTAAAATTCAAATTCTTCAGTTTCGATTAAATATTGCAAAATATCCTCATTTGAAATATTGTCAAACGACAAGCTATCTGAAAAGGAACTTGTTTGAAATTTTTTGGAAATGTCATTCGTATTGTTTGGATTTTTTTTAATGACTAATATTTCCATATTCCGCAAACTGTCAGGTAGTTTCGACATATTATAGGCAATCATCTGCGCATTCATTTTCGGTGAATTTATTTTTGAAATGTAAAAACTTCCAACTGAAATCAATAACACAATTACTGCCGCTGCTACATAAAAATAATGATATTTATTATTGCCATTCGGTTCATTTTCAATTGAATGCATTACATTTTCGGAGAGTTTATCAAAATATCCATCGGGAATATCGTGGTATGCATTTGAACCCGAGCCTTCAAAATTGTGAATTTTCTTTTTCATCTTATTCAGCATTTTCAATTAAATAGAATTCGACTTTTTTGTGTGCCTGATGGTAGGTTGCTTTCACAGTTCCTTCTGCCAAATTCATCACCAAAGCAATTTCCTTGAATGGTGTTTCATTGAGATAACGCATACCAAAAACAATCCTTTGTTGTGGACTTAAATTTACCAATGCTTTATCCAAAATATCCTCTTCGCCTCCATTTGGCTTCATTGTGTGACTTA
Source organism: Bacteroidota bacterium (assembly GCA_947505205.1). GTDB lineage: Bacteria > Bacteroidota > Bacteroidia > Bacteroidales > F082 > CAJBPB01. The sequence continues at coordinate 3,013 of CANNKD010000128.1, forward strand.
ACTGAAATACGCTTTTTACATTATCGAGACTAAAATATTTTCTATATTTCTGATTTCGAAGATGTTGTAGCGATTCATTGGTTGCAATTCGGAACAGCCATGTAGATATCTCCGAATTTCCCTGAAATGAGGGAAATGCCTTCCACGCCTTTAATAACGAATTTTGGAGAACATCGTTCGTGTCGTCGTGGCAAAGAACAATACTACGTATCTGAGCGTAAAGCATTGGACTAAAGTGTTTTATTATTCTTTCAAACTCTTTTTTATCATCCGTAAACGGTCGAATCCTTCGCTTATCTTCCATGTAAAAAAATTCCTTCAACTTAAAAATGAAGGAAAATTTTGATTTGATTATCGTAAAACAATCGTATAAGTCTCGCCATTTACCGTAACAGTTGCAAGGCTATCGCAATTACCATCGCCATAATCGAGCAAACGCATCGGACGATTGTTTGGCGTTATTTCAACAGATCCGCTTACAATCCAGCGACAACTCAATTCTCTTCGTAATGGATTGGTTATCAATTTTGTAAACCCGCCACCATTTGAGTTACTGGCTGATCCTGAACCTTCAATTAAATAAACATCATCACGACGGCGTGGCGTTTCGATACCCTCAATCCAGGTTCTGGTTTTATCGGCTGAGTACGAAATAACGTTTCCATTTTCAATGAGTGTGATTTGTCCATTAACTAAAATGCTGAACCACATATATCCGGCATCGTTTATACCGTTATTGGTCATTGTTTTCAATCCTTCGATACGATTATCATTCACATAGAAGTTATTGAATGCGTGCGTAATTACAGTCCCTGTCTGGAAATATCTTCCGTTGAACGTAACAATAATTTGACCACGTCGGTATTTACCATCGCGACACAAGCAATTTACATCTCCAAAATCGATGGTCAAAACTCGTGGCATCACTGTGGTATCAAGCGTTACTGCTACACAATCACCAAAATGATCATTGTAATCACCCTCGAAAGATTTGAAAATACCCATTTTAAGGTCATAAGCCTGATCGGCTATTTCCTGCACTTCATCAAAAACAGATTCAGCAAGAGCATCCGTTTTTGCATCCGTCGTTTCTTTGTTCGAATCGATCTTTTCACTTGATTTATTACATCCGGTAATCATCGAAACAGCTATGATAGCTGCGATTAAAATCATTCTTGGTAGTGTATTCATGGTTTATTTTATTTGTTTGTTACCATTAGATTGTCTGAAATGCAAAAAGTTTATCTTGATAAAAAATATAAAATTATTTTCGTCAAAACTAGTTGCCAAAGATATATATTATTACAATTGTTATGTTTCTGAAGACAATCTGGTTAGCCAAAATTGAAGGATTTTGAAAGGATGTTTTTTGAGTATCATTTTTTTTATCAAAATACTTGTTAATTAATACGAAACATGATTAACTTTACACTCAATCCAAGTATTCCACAGATGAAACACTGTCAGTATTTCATAAGGTTTATCGCTTTAAAAGTCAATTCCAACGATACTTTTCAATAAATCAAAACCAAATATTATGAAAAAAACTATTCTCTTCAATTTCATCGCAATCACGATTATTTGTTGTTTTTCGAATATTATTAATGCACAGGATGCAAAAGTTGTGAAGAATAATTATGCGCGTAATTCATTGACAATGCTCGTGTTAGACTATGGTGACTCACCATATTTAGATTATTTCAAATCGCAAAACAAGCTGACTGTGCCTGATAAATTTGATGATAACAACTTAAATTACAGTAATTTACCAGCAAATTTCACACGCGATCAGATGATAGATCGAAAGATTATATCCGGAATTTCTATGGGTGTTAAAAACCAGATGAATACTACTTTTATCGAACCTTTGTACCATTTGGTCATAAATAACAAAATCCCGAACGCCATCATTGCAAAAGAGTTTAATCGTCAACCGGATGGCACATTCAATATGGATGTGATTGCAGAAAGAGGAATGTATGACGCTGATGAAACTGATTACCAAAAAGCACAGGCTACCATGCGCAAAGACAATGCTTTACGTGATGCCGGAGAAATTTTACTCAATAATAGTTATATACTCATCTTTGATTTTAAAAGCATCAAAACCATGACCGAAATCTATAATACCATGGATGCAAAGAGTACAAAACCGGTTGTCAGGACGCAAAACGGATATAAAGCCTCTGGAAATGCGTATTTATACAAAATCGACTTTAACGATTCTGTTTATAATAATTTCCTGTTATCCTTATGGTTAGATGCTCAAAGTGATGTACAATTGAAACAAGATAGGTCAAAACTATTTGACAATACTACTTTCCCGATAATCAGAGTTGCTTGTATCCCTTTTGAATCTGAAGCACTTCAATACAATGCCGATCAGGGAATTTTGGCACCTAAAGTTCAAAAAACAACAGAACAATTGTTTGGTGAGCTTGTTACCGGTGCGCGCGATGGCAGCATAACGAATATCGAAAAACTTTTTAGTCAATTCAGGATTAAATCTCAGGTTACTTCTGTGCATCCGATTGGCGTTAAAGTTGGCACCAAAGAAGGCTTAAAACTCGATCAGCGTTATTTCGTTTATGAAACACAGCTCGATGGATCCGGACAACAGTTTTCGAAACGAATGGGCGTCATCCGATCAAAAAGAATCTCCGAAAACAGATTCAAAGTCAGTGATAAACAGGGTAAATTCGAACCATCTTTGTTTTATCAAACAGCAGGCAAAAGTCTTTCAAATATGGGAATGTATGTCGAACAAAAGAATGATTTGGGCTTTGGTCTTCTATTTGCCTACAATGCAGGATATATGGGAGGATTAAATTTAGCTTTGGAATACAATATCACATCTTTAATTAACGCTGCAACAAACTCAAAATCAGGAATCACCGCATTGAAAATTTATATTGGAGGAGGATTTGATACCAAATTATATGATTCCCAATCCTTAATAAATACTGTTTCAAAGGAAAGTATTTTATTTTACAGAATTGAAGGCGGTATTGCCAAAGATTTCTACTTTGCAAGAAACTTTCATATAAGTCCGGTTATCGGAATGGGAATGGAATCAGCCGGATTAACAGAAGATTATTACTACAATAACAATATTGCAACTTATTCATTACAAACCTTATACGCGAATATTGGTGTTCGTCTTGGCGTCAATATTTTGCATAATTTACAATTCCAGGTAATGGTCAACATTATGCAACCTTTCGGTACTGTTACTGAAGATATTACCCAAAATAATACGAGTATCAGTGGTTATCCACAAGAACTGACGAACGCATGGGATGAAATTTTCCTCAATCGAAGTGGACTTGGTTTTGGAGGTGGACTCAGATTACAATTCTAAACTGAAGCAATTATTAATTAAATAAAATAAACATGAAAACAAAAGTAATTTTAACAATGGTTGTCTGCCTTTTCGTTGTTTCAGCTGCACATTCGCAAACACGAAAAGAAAAGAAAATTGCCGGTTATACCGTTGATAACTATGAAGTTGAATGTCTGGGAACCGGTGCTGAAGGTACACAATTGATGAAAATTTGGGGATATGGCAAAAAACCTGAAGATGCTGTAATTCAAGCCAAATTAAACGCGGTTCATGCTGTCATTTTCAAAGGTATTTTTGCCGGAACTGCAGGTTGTATGCGTAATCCATTAATCACAGATCCTTCATCTGAGGAAAAAAATCAGGATTATTTTGATGCTTTTTTCAAACCAAATGGAACATATCTGAGCTATGTTGCCGTAAGTGGAGAAGGTGTTCGCGAAAGCATTAAAGTGGACAAGAAAATGTATAAAGTTGCCATTTTCGTTTCAGTTCAGCACGCTTCTCTACGAAAAAAACTTGAGGCAGATGGTTTATTGAAGAAATTAGGTGCAGGATTCTAAATAAATGAATATCAATAACTTAAAATAATTATCTATGAAACGATTTTTTATCTTATTAAGTCTATCAACACTGTTGGCTGCAAATGTATTTTCGCAGGCAAAAAAACCAACGATTATGGTCGTTCCGAGTGATGTTTGGTGCAAAACCAATAATTTCATGACCACTTACGACAATCAGGGAAGTAAAGTGATGATCCCTGATTATAAAATAGCGATGCAAAGTGATGCAAATTTGATATTGGTGATTGCCAAAATCAATACTTTAATGGCGGATCGGGGTTTTCCATTGAAGAACCTTGAATCGGTTCTGAAAAATGTTGAGCAACAAACAGCACAAGATAATATGCGGTCAAGTAAAGAAGGTTCCTCATTGGCTGAAAGTCCGCTCGATGTATTAAAAAAGACTGCTAAAGCCGACATTATCATGCAGTTGACATATACACTAAACCAAACTGGTCCAAAAAAGTCAGTCACCTTCAACTTACAAGGATTGGATGCTTATACAGGAAAACAGGTTGCTGGCGCACAGGGAACCGGTGCTCCATCCTTCTCTTCTGAATTGCCTGTTCTTCTGGAAGAAGCTGTTTTATCCCAGCTGGATAATTTCAACGCCCAGTTGCAGGCACATTTCGATGACTTACTGACCAACGGCAGGGAAGTAACTTTGCGAGTTCAGGTTTGGGATAATGGTTCTGGCATGGATCTCGAAACAGAATATGGTGGCGATGAGTTAGGAGAAATTATTGACGATTGGGTATTTAAAAACACCGTAAATGGCCGCTATAGCAAGTCAGAATCGAGCGAAAACTATATGTTTTTCGAACAGGTTCGAATTCCACTGTTTGATGCGAATAACAAACCCATGGATACCAAAGATTTCGTGCAGCAGCTACGGAAATTCCTCAAAGAACCACCATACAATCTCGTTTGCAAAGCAGATATGAATGGTCTGGGTGCTGGTCTGTTATATATTGGAGAAAAATAATCTAAAACATTCATAATGAAAAAGTTAATATATATTTTTATAATTCTGGCATGTTCAACTATTCGTTATTCATCGGCACAGAACAATGCTGGAAAAACAGATGATGTAGGCAGGATTTCAATAACCGCTTTCGTAGAAGAAAATATGAATGGGATGCCACAGGGAGCCCGGGAATTTTTAACAAACAAGCTTCAGCAGATTACTACCAACAATGGATTGGGTGGTGGAAGCGCAAATCCCAGATTTGTCATTACCGCTCAAGTGGTTACGCTTACCAAGGATATTGTACCGGGTCCACCTGCAATGATTGCCCAAAATTTACAAGTTACATTTTATATTGTTGATTATCAGGAACGAATCATCTTCAATACGGTAAGTATCATGGTGAAAGGTGTTGGTACAAACGATACGAAAGCATACATTCAGGCTATCAAACAAATTCAACCTTCTTCAACTGAATTGAAACAATTTGTAGAATTGGCAAAGGTAAAACTGCTCGAATATTACAATTCTCATTGCGATATTCTCATTAAAAAAGCCGAAACGCTTGCAAGTCAAAAACGTTATGAAGAAGCATTGTTTCAGCTCACTACCGTTCCCGAAGTTTGCCTCGATTGTTATAATCTGGCTATGGACAAGTCAACAGAGGTTTACAAGCAATATGTTGAGAATAAATGTATGGAGGATTTAACAAAAGCCAAAACTGCCTGGGCAAGTTATGATGAGGCTTCCGCTTTATTTTATTTGGCAGATATCTTCCCTGATACCAAGTGTTTTGATGAAGCACAAAGACTTGTGACTGAAATTAAAGATCACAAATGCGCTGCGGCATTGGGAGCAGCACAAGGAGCCTGGGGCGGACATAATTATGTTGAGGCTGCCCGAAATCTGGCTCAGGTACCAACCGACTCAAAATGTGCCAAAGAAGCCAATAATCTTGCCGCAGAAATACGGAATGAAATCAAGGATTGGGACAGTGAGTATAAGAAATATCAGCAGGAATATGCTTTCAGATATGACCAATGGACTACAGAAGATAACAGAAAAGATATTCAGCAATCCTCTGATAATGATTACAGAAAAAATGAAGCGTACGATTTGCAGAAACGCGAAATTGAAGCCAGGAGAGCTGTTGGTGTCGCCTGGGCTGAAAACAGCCATTGGGGATGGTATAGTTTTGGTGGGTGGCTTTGGTAAGTGAAAAGTGCCTGCCCGGCTGCATGACGGGAAAAGTGAAAGGTGAAGAATGGAAAGTGTGTATTATTATTACTTCTGCTATCTGTTTCTTCTCACTTTTTGTCGGTTAGTTGCTTTATTATGTTAGACATTTTATACATATCAAGATGAAAAATATCAAAATCATACTAAGAACCATTTTCAGTTTCGTTCTATTTTTAGGATTGTTATCAATGGTCGCCGCTCAGGAGAAAGTAATTGAAAAAAGTGGAAAGAAACCAAATTGGGTGAATGGCATCGAAAATGGATACCTGATCGAAAGTGGAAAAGGTTCGACATTGGAAGAAGCAAAGAATCAGGCTTTTATCAGGATCAAAGACAATATTGTCAATTCGGTGGCGGTGAAAGTCAGTTCTCAAACAGAAACCTATACACAGGAAAACCGTGTAAATGACAAATACAGTGTAACTGGTAGTTATGTTGAGCAGATCAAGACAAAAACAGCCAATTTGCCTGCTATTAAAGGAATTTCTGAAAATAAAGTAAGCGATTTTTACTGGGAGAAAATCAAGAATAAAAAAACCGGTATTATCGTTTGTTATTATTTTCTGAAATATCCATTTTCACAGGCAGAACTTGATCAAATAATCTTTGAATACAAGGAGGCACAAAGGCGTATCAGAGAGCAACTTGAAGAAGCAATTGCCGGTATTGATGAGCTCACGAATATTGAAGTTATCATCGAGAGACTTAATATTTTGCGCAATATGTCGAAACAGCTTGAAGATGAAAACAAAGCCATCGCTGCCGCCAATATTGGTAAGCTTGAAGATTTGCTGAAATCAATTTATATACAACAAAGTGTTAGTAATC
>CANNKD010000129.1 GCA_947505205.1 Bacteroidota bacterium
CAAAGTATTGGCTTGTTCGGTATTGTAGCATGAGAAGAAGAACCATCCGTGTGATTTTCCTTTACCGGCATGACTCAAGTCGAAGTTAACACCAGGGCATTCCAACTGAAATGCGATTTCCATGGCACCAGTTTCTTTGGCTACAGAAATAAAACTGATGTGACCTTTAAAGTTTTCTTTGTATGAAGAAATAGAAACATCACCATTTACATTGTCAGATGGAACGCTGAATCGTGTTCCTGCCACCACATATTCTGTGTTTTCGGTGATGAAAGGTGAAGAATGGTTTCCGGCACTGTTAGGCAATTCGATGATTTCAGCTGTGCGGAATGATTTCAGGTCGATACGTGCAACACGGGGTGTGTTATTGGCATTTCCAAACACCCAGCGACCGTCAACTTCGCCATTGGTTTGTGATAACTCGGTATGATGAAGATCATCCCATGGAATATTACCATAAGAAGTATTCAACATGCCTTTGGTTTCTTCACTGGTTCCCCAACCTTTTTCAGGGTCAACCGAAAAAACAGGGATTACACGTAATAAACGTCCGCTTGGTAAGCCATAAACGCTCATTTGTCCACTAAATCCACCGCTTACAAAATTGTAAAAGGTGTCATACTGTCCGGGAGCAACAAAAGCTTTAGAAGCAGCGTCGCTGGTAATAGCAGTATTCACATTTTTCGGTTTACATGAACCGAGTAGCAACACTATTGCTGTGAGGGCAATAGCTGATCTGAAGATTTGATTTTTCATGTTTGTATTAGTTTAGTCCATCATTTTTACGCATAAATTCAAGAACGTGGCGTGCGTCTTCATCAGTGAGTGCTTGATTTGGCATACGAATCAGGCATAATTCGAATTGAGCTTGAACCACAGGATCTTTATCAATCATAGGATCTGGATTAGTAATGAAGTTCATAATCCATTCGGGTTTACGACGTTCAGTAACGCCTTTCCAACCTGGCCCAACTAATTTTTCGGCTGTTAATTTATGGCAAGCAGAGCACTTCACAGCTTGTATTTTTGATCCATTCTCTGCCATTGCAGTGTTTAATGTTGCTCCTAATTCAACGCTTGAATATTTACCTTCTCCACGATTTGGGTCATACGAAGATATATTAGCATTTGTTTGATCGTTGGAACTTTCTCCGCTACCTGAAGAACCTTGTCCGCCTCCACTACCGCATGAGCTGATAATCAACACAGTAAAGAGGATTAATAATAGTCTTTTCATTAATTTATTTGTAGTTAATTTTTGTAAGCAAAAGTCATCTTATTTAATACATTCAATTTATGATTGTAATCATAAATATATGGTTATCACGCTTCTTAGTGATGAGAAAGAAGAATGATTTATGTGTAGGTATAAGTTTATACATCAACAAGGATTAAAACTTATCATTTCATGAAAATGAGTTTACTAAATTACAAACCATTCAGTTGCTCGGCTAAATTATAATTCAGAAATAAAACTGCTCTGACTAAGATTAAAAATCGATATAAAAAAAGATTCCTGATCTTTTCATCCATTATAATAAAACAAAAAATCCAGAATGCTCACTCACCGATGGAAATAGACAAATGGTTGCGCTATACTGCCAAAAACACCTTTTCGATCTAAAAGGGAGATCAGATAAATGCTTTGTCAATTTCGGGTGGTAAAAATGGTCGTCCCTGTCGGTTTATGGATGTTCCAATAACCTTAGCGTGAATGATTACTTTGCCATCGCTTACACGGTAAATGCTTTGGTTAAATCCAAATCTTAATGTGGAAATCCTTTCGGGACGGCAATCGACAATAAAACTATCGCCGCTTCGCAATGCTTGGTTATAGTCAATTTCGATGCGTTTCACGACTAAAATAATCCCTTCATTGGTAAGTTTTGCAAAGTCGAGTCCAATTGAATTCAGAAACTCATGACGGGCATGTTCTAGATAATGCTGATAATTTGCATTGTTAACAACGCCCTGCAAATCAACTTCATAATCTCTTACTTTTAGTTTTATCGAAAATATCTCATCCATAACGTTTTTTTGCCAAAAATAAGATTCCTTTGCCAAGAACAAACACTTATTTTGTTTCACATCGTAACATACTTTAATTTTACAACAAAAAAAATGAATTTTCTGAGTCTTGTAAGTGACCGATACAGCGTGAGAGGTTACGATTCAAATAGAAAGATTGAGCCTGAAAAACTATTGCGGATTCTTGAAGCCGGCCGAATGGCTCCATCAGCCGCCAACCGGCAACCCTGGACTTTTGTTGTCGTGCAATTAGCTTCGGTTCGGGCTGAACTTACCAACGTTTATCCCGCAAAATGGTTTGCTGATGCACCGGTCGTACTGATCGTAAAAGGCCGAAAAAGTGAAGCCTGGATTCGTAAAAAAGATGGTTATAGCGCCATCGAGACCGATTTAACAATTGCCATGGATCATCTGATTTTGGCTGCAACTAACGAAGGATTAGGCACTTGCTGGATTGCTGCATTTGATGAAGAAAAGCTGCGTCAAATCATCAAATTAACTGAAGATGAGGTCGTGTTTGCGATGACACCAATCGGTTATCAAACGGAAAATGAAGTTGTTACGCGTGTTAAATCGAGAAAATCTATGGATGAAATTATTGAATGGATTTAATGGTGACTCCAGAAGATTCTATATTGTCATTATTACAGCGGCCGGTATCAAAAAGCGAAGCAACTTTTGTTGCAAATATGTTTATTGATCATCCTGACAAGATTCCAGAACTCATCGATTATATCAAATTTAACGATCTTAAGATCACAATGCGCGCTTCCTGGATTTTGGGAACACTTTGGGAAATAGAGCCACAATTACTTCGAAATCATCAATATACACTTGTTCAGATCGTTCTCAGCACTGAATCCGATAGCGTACGGAGAAATTTATTACGCATAATCGAGACAATGCCATTGCCCGACGAATTTCTGGGTTCGCTATTTGATATTTGCCTGAAATGGACCAAATCGGAACAGTTTGCCATTGCCGTTCGTGCGTTTTCAATGCAGGTTTTGTATCGCATTTGTTGTTTGGAACCGGATCTGACTTCAGAAGTGATGGAACAAATCAATTTGATTACCGAATTTGGCAGCCCCGGTTTGAAGCACAGATCCAAAAAACTGCTGATAGATCTGTCGAAAATTAAAAAAAAGATTGAATAAATTAAAATTCAGCTATTTAGAAAGAGTTTTTCTTCAAATAAGTTAACAATCCATTCGAAGCATCTTCGAGCAAAGAAATCACACGATCGAAGCCCGAAGAACCGCCGTAATAAGGATCTGGAATTGAACCGGCTTTTTCGTTAATAAAAAAATCTCTCATCCTGAAAATCTTGGCCTTGTCGGCACTGTTTCTGGCAAGATGCTGAAGATCAGTATAATTCATATCGTCCATGGCAATGATCATATCGAAATGATCAAAATCTTTTTGGGCGGTAAACATCCGCGAAACACTCGTTGACTTGTATCCGCGCTTTTGCAAATGCAGGCGCATCCGATCATCTGCCGGCTCGCCTTCGTGGTAACCTGATGTTCCGGCTGAGTCGATAATTACATCAAACTTTTGTTCATAAGTCTTTGATTTAAAAATTGTTTCGGCAGACGGTGAACGACAAATATTACCCAAACACACAAACAAAATACGCGGTTTTATCATACCGCAAAGGTAATATTAGTGGCAATATAAATTGGTATCGTTCAAAGCCGACTTCGTATTCAAACGAAAAAATGCTAATTTTGCCCACGCATTTTCACGCCTTCTTAGCTCAGTTGGTAGAGCAGCTCACTCGTAATGAGCAGGTCGCGAGTTCGAGTCTCGTGGAAGGCTCAGTTCTTTTAAGTATGGGTTTCATCTTTTGTGAAACCCATACTTTGATATAAGTTCGACCAATAAATGCTTATTTTTGCCAATATTATTTCGAAATTCTGATGACAAAGCGTTTGTTGGCCATTTTTGTACTGATAGTATCGTTTTCATTTACCCAAACTGCTTGTTCTACGGCCAGAAAACCTGTTCGGCCGGTTCAGAAAACGAACCGGAAAAAGCGAAAATGCGATTGTCCAAAATGGAGCTATCAATTCAAAAAATCAGACTATCAATATGTTAATGAGGCAAGAGGATAAAGACATTCTTCGAAAATATTTGCCCGAAAGTGCAGTTGATATGGTTGCACATGCTATTGTGAGCAATAAAATCGCTTTCAAAATAACCAAAGCACGTCGAACAAAATTAGGTGATTTCAGAGCCGGTCCCAGAGGGACTCAAACCCGTATTTCGATAAATCACAACCTAAATCCCTATAATTTCCTGCTCACATTTGTTCATGAACTGGCACATCATTATGTTTGGCAACATTACGGCCGCAAGGTTTTGCCACATGGTGACGAATGGAAACGTTTTTACAAAGAACTCATGCAACCTTATCTTGATGCCGGTATTTTTCCGGATGAAATAAGGGAAACGATTGCAGCTTCGGTAATCAGAGGTCATGCAACCGATGGCGCTGATGTTGCATTGGTGAGGGGATTGCGGACTTTTGACGAAAATAAGGGTATCACAGACGAGGTGGAACTGACAAAATTATTGGATGGAAGTTATTTTAAAATTGCCAATGGGCGCGTATTTCAAAAACTGCACGTGCAACGAAAAAGATACAAATGTGTTTGTTTGTCATCAAAAAGATTGTATCTTTTCAGTCCGATTGCCGGCGTTAAGCCGTTATTAGATGACGAAATTAATAATTTGATGAATCATATAAATCTCAAAAAAAAGTAAAATAATGGAAAAAGCAAACCATAATTACTGCGTTATTATGGCCGGTGGCGTAGGCGCACGATTCTGGCCCATGAGCACAACAAGCCGCCCGAAACAATTTATTGATGTGCTGGGAATAGGAAAAACATTGTTGCAAATGACTTTTGACCGGGTTGCAAAAATTTGTCCGGAGAGTCAGATTTATATTGTTACGAATTCGATTTACCGCGATCAGGTGTTGAAACAGCTTCCTTCCATCAAAAACGAACAAGTACTTTGTGAGCCGGCCCGACGAAATACCGCACCATGCATTGCTTATGCAAATCATGTAATTATGCAAAAAGATCCGGATGCTGTTATCGTGGTTGCACCGTCGGATCATGTAATTCTGAATGAATCCGAGTTCACAAAAAACGTTTGTGATGCCATGAAAGCCGCGCAGGAGAACGATTGGCTGATAACTTTGGGTATCGAGCCAAGTCGTCCGGACACCGGATATGGCTATATTCAATTTCGTGAAGGTGAAGTGTTGTCGAGCCTAACGAAAATGAAAAAAGTAAAAACATTTACTGAAAAACCAAGCCTCGAAATTGCGCTTACTTTCCTCGAAAGTGGTGATTTTCTGTGGAATGCCGGTATTTTTATCTGGACATTGAAATCAATCAATGCCGCTTTTGAAAAATATTTGAGTGAAGTGAATGAACTTTTTAAACCTGGTGCCGGCAAATATGGAACTGCCGCTGAAGAAGAATTTATCAATCAGACATATTCGGTTTGCCGTAATATTTCGATCGATTATGGAATAATGGAAAAAGCAGATAATGTGTATGTTATGTCTGTTGATTTCGGATGGAGCGATTTGGGAACGTGGGGCTCACTTTACGAAATTCGTCCAAAAGACGATAACAACAATGCTGTTGTGGGTAACAATGTGCTTGCTTATGATTCATTTGGCTGCATCGTGAATATGCCCAAAGATAAACTCGTTGTAATGCAAGGTTTGACCGACTATATTGTTGTTGAAGAAGATAACGCCTTGCTCATTTGCCGCAAAGATGACGAACAGCAAATCCGTCAGTTTGTAAACGACATCAAAGTTGAAAAAGGGGAGAAGTTTATATAAAAAGATGAAATTTGAAATAGTGTTACCTTCATTTTTTCATTTGATCTAAAGTGTGATGCTATAATATCGTTGAATCATATACTGTATCTGGAGTTTTATCAAAATCATGAATCCAATGAAGAATACTATAAAAAAAACAGGCAGGCGAATTTTTATCCTGCTGTTGGTTACATTATCTTTTTATCAATCTGATGCCCAGGTTGTTATTAACGAGTATTCCGTTTCAAACCTTTCTACTTTTCCTGACAACTATCAGAAATATGAAGATTGGTTTGAATTGCATAATATGGGTAGTACAGCAATGAATCTGGGAGGTTATTATCTGAGTGATACTCCTGATGATCCCATGAAATTTACTATTCCTGCGGGGATTATGCTTCAACCGGGAAGTTATTTTCGAGTCTGGGCATCAGGAAGGGACGAAGTAATCTTTAATATTTTGCATACCAACTTTAAACTTTCTCAAACAAAAGATGAGCCTGAATACATTTTGTTTTCAGCACCAGATGGCACTGTACTTGATCAGTTGCAACTTGCTAAAACTATGAAAGATCATAGTCGTGGAAGGTCTTTTGCGAACAATGATCAGTGGGTGGTTTTTACAAATCCTACTCCGGGTGCGGCCAATGTGAGTGTTTCATTCCTTGACTATGCTCCAAAACCTGTGATGAGTCAAGCTGCAGGTTTTTATGATAGTCCGGTCACCATTGAAATCACCGCAACCGACCCTGATCTTGAAATAAGATATACCCTCAATGGAAGCGAACCTACGCAGAATTCGATATTATATTCGACACCGATCACTATAAATCAGAATACAATAATCAACGCTCGCTGTTACAGCGTCGACCAATCCATTCTGCCAGGCTGGCTTGAGTTCAACAGCTATTTCATCGATTCGGAGCATACCATGGCTGTTATTTCGGTATCTGCAGCAACACTTGACAATCTTCTCAATGGAGATGGAGGCCTGATTCCATTCGGCACTTTCGAGTATTTCAATAAAAATGGAGTTCGTACAACTTTCGGATTTGGTGAATTTAATGAACACGGACAGGATTCATGGGTGCATCCACAGCGCAGTATCGACTATATCACACGCGATGAATGTGGTTATAATTATGCAATCAGAGATACAATGATCCCACTTACTGATCGTAACGAGTTTCAACGGATTATACTCCGTGCTGCTGGTGACGACAACTATCCCGGCATCGATTCAAGTGCCCTTCTTAGAGATATGTTTGTTCAAAATACAGCTCAACGCAATGGAATGCACCTTGATGTAAGAAAAGGTGAAAAATGTGTGATGTATGTCAATGGCCAGTTCTGGGGCGTATATGGTATTAGGGAAAAAGTGAATGATCACGATTTTACAGATTTATATTACGGGCAAGATAAATATCATTTGTATTTTCTGTTGTTATGGGGAAATAGTTGGGCCGAATATGGCGGTCAGGATGCCTGGGATGATTGGAATAATCTTCATGATTTCATAAAATTCAATGATATGAGTAATCAGGAGAACTTCGATTATGTGAAAACGCGCCTCGATTACAAAAGTCTGGCCGATTATATCATTATCAATTCATTTGTTGTCTGTTCTGACTGGATCAACTGGAATGTTGGTTGGTGGCGTGGCACAAACCCTGATGGTGGACACCAGAAATGGGGATATATTCTCTGGGACGAAGATGCTACTTTTAATCATTATATAAATTATACCGGCATTCCGAGTACACTGCCCAATGTTTCTCCCTGCTTCCCACACGACCTGATGTATGATCCTGAAGAACATATTCTGTTATTAAACCAACTTAGAGAGAATGCAGAATTCAATCAATATTATAAGTCAAGATATATCGATTTATATAACACCGCCTTTAAACCGGAAAGTATGATTGCTTATCTTGATGAGATTGCGGCCAAGATGACTCCTGAAATGCCAAAACATATTATACGTTGGGGGGGAAATATGTTTGAGTGGGAGCACAACGTTCAGAAAATCAGAAACTTCGTCAATGCCCGCTACGTTTATCTACCTGAAGGATTGCAATCTTGTTTCGATCTGAACGGTCAATTTACATACAATGTTCAGGTCAATCCTCCGGGGACTGGCATCATCGAACTCAATTCCCTGACTCTGGAGAATTTTCCTTGGCAGGGAAGCTATTTTGGCGGACTCGCGGTGAATATGAAAGCCATTCCGTCAGATGTCAATTTAGAATTTGATCATTGGGAGCTTTTTAACCACAATGTAACTCCTGATATCTATTCATCTGAGGTTCAGTTCAATCCAATGGCAAATGATAATATTATCGCACATTTCAGATACAAAACCTATGCTGACAGCCTGGTTATCAACGAAATCAATTACAATTCAGCTACCGACTTTAATCCAGGCGACTGGGTAGAGTTGTATAATCCTCATCCTTATGTACTTGATATATCGGGATGGATATTTAAAGATGAAGATGATACGCATAATTTTACAATTCCAGCTGGCACAAGTATCGAAGCGAATGGCTATTTAGTAATTTGTTCTGATGGAAATCTATTTACTTCACTTTTCCCGGAAGTTAATAATTATATCGGTGATATGGACTTCTCACTGAGTGCAGGTGGTGAACTCATCAGAATTTTTAATGCTTCAGGGACACAAATTGATCATGTAACTTATGACGATAGCGAACCTTGGCCAACAGAACCAGATGGGAACGGTCCCACGCTCGAGCTCATTCGTCCAAATTTAGATAATACATTGCCCGAAAACTGGATGGCCTCTTCTTTACATGGCACTCCAGGAGCAGAAAACAGCCAGCTGGTGCTTCTTCAAGAAAGCGCAGATCAAAGAAAAAATATCCGTATGTATGTCGTTCCTAATCCGGTAAGCACAACAGCAATAGTAATTATTGAAGGCATGAAATTAACAAATGCTGATCAACTTCTATTGACCAATATGTTGGGAAAAACAGTGGGTAACTTTTCGCTATTTGATAAAAATACTTTTCGGATCAATCTCGAAGGGCTGCCATCCGGAATGTACGTGTTGCATTTCCGTCAAGCTAATGGAATAACCATCGAAAGAAAGTTGGTTCATTAGCAAAAAAAAATGACAAGCGGAATTGTTCGCAATATAGTATTTGCTCAAAATTCATTTGGCTACGTTCCTGAATATGTCCAAAGATAAATTCGTTTTGATGCAGAGCCCGACAGATTATATTGTAGCTGAGGAAGATAACTCCTTGCTGATCTCACTCCAAGACGACGAACAATAAATCCGTCACTTTGTAAACAATATTAAAGTTGAAAAAAGGGAGAAGTTTATTTAGTTTTACAGCATGAAAATGCTGAGAAATTTGCAATTACTGGGTTTATATTTTCATTTGTTTAGCACTTTTCTCATCAGGCATCTAAGTTGTCAATTATTATTTTCTAAATTATTGATTATGAAGGTTTTAATTTTTTTTATACTTCTGCTTTTCGTCTCATTTCAAATGTTTGGACAGGTAATACCGGATGATCGTCATCCCGATTGGAAGTTAATTTATGCAAATCACACTTTCCGTGAACCCCAAACGATTGTAAATGTTCAGGAATTTGGTGCTGTTGGCGATGGTCAAACAGATGATTATCAATCTATTGTAAATGCTATTGCTTCCTTAAATGGACAATTGGGAACTGTTTTCTTTCCACCGGGAAACTACCTGATTACCCAAACCATCGCCTTGCTGGATAGTGTTATTATTCAAGGTTTTTCATCTGATTCCACTTCACTTTCGTTCAATTTCAACGGTCAGGCAATGGATTGTTTTGTTATTTCGAAAGGACAGGCAAACATTTTTGTACCCATTAATTCGATCGGAACAAATGGAAATAGCTGGTTTACGTTGGCTGATGCGACATCTTTTGTATCAGGAGATTTGATCGAACTCAGACAAACTAACGGTGCCTGGGATGTGGTTCCCATCGATTGGGCCGCTAATTCCGTTGGGCA
>CANNKD010000130.1 GCA_947505205.1 Bacteroidota bacterium
CAGGTGCTGCTCATAGAATCGAATTAAAAGGGGAATCTTTAAGAAAACGAAATCAATTAGAAAAATAGCTATTTTTGCCTCCCCATAGTTCCTTGTAAACTGGCGCACTTTGCTCCGGATTTACTGGCGCACTTTCACCGGAATATTCAACTGCACAAAGCCTCGAACGTTAGTTGTATGCAAGCCGATTTAGCTGTTTACAATCATTATTGCAACTAGCAAATCCTATCCTTTCAAGTTTTGCTTTCTCGAAAGAGAATCTTAATTTCTATTTATCTCCAAACCATTATTTGAATTAAAGAACTATTTTTGTGTAATAAGTTGAATAATATGACACAGGATACAGCAATAAAACTATTCAATGACAAGCAAATAAGAACCCTTTGGGATAACGACCAAGAAAAGTGGTTTTTTTCAATAGTTGATGTAATTGGAGTATTGACTGAAAGTCCTAACCCTCGGAAATATTGGAGCGTCTTGAAAACAAGACTCAAGGCTGAGGGAAGTCAGTTGGCTACAAATTGTAGTCAACTGAAAATGCTTTCAGCCGATGGAAAATACTACAAGACAGACGTAGCGGACACAGAACAACTCTTTCGCTTAATTCAATCCATTCCATCACCAAAAGCAGAACCATTTAAACTTTGGTTGGCGAAAATTGGAAGAGAGAGAATAGACGAAATTGAAGACCCTGAAATTGGTATTGAACGACTAATGGAAACCTATTTAAGAAAGGGTTATTCAACATCATGGATAAATCAACGACTTAAAAGCATAGAAGTTCGAAAAGAACTTACAGATGAATGGGAAAATCGTGGTGTAAAGAAAGGACAAGAATATGCAATTCTTACTGATGAAATAACAAAAGCATGGAGTGGATTTACTACAAAACAATACAAGGATTATAAAACTCTTAAGAAAGAGAATCTGCGTGACCATATGACTAATCTTGAATTAGTTCTTAATATGCTTGCAGAGGCAACAACCACTGAGATTTCTAAAGAAAAGAAACCGAAAACTTTTAAAGAAAACCAGAAAATTGCAAAGCAAGGTGGGACAATTGCAGGAAATACTCGAAAAGAAATTGAGGCGAAATCAGGAAAGAAAATAGTTACAAGAGAAAATGCGAAGCAACTAATCGAGAAAAAGAATAAAGAACTAGACAAATAACCGGCCAGCATACAACAGCTGCTAAAACCCAACGGGGCTGAAGCGTAGATAAGTTTTTATTTAGTATATTGGCAATAGTTTTAACGTGGGTCAAGATTGCTGCTTCGAACTCCCCGTCGTTTTTTAGCAGCAGGCGCCGTTACCTCCAATGCTAAAAAAAGATAAACCACACTCAACGATAATGAATAAAAATAGATTTACCTTTCTCACAGATTAGTATAAATTAAACAGGAATGAAACATAATACCATTGCTAGCACTATTCCTCGCCGAGATTTCCTGCTTCAACTAGGATTGGTAAGTATTTCGATGATGCTTACCAAATCCAAAGTTTTCGGTTTTCCAGTCTCTTCAACAAATCCTCTCATTGACTTCAAGCCCTCGCTAAATGATGAGGATATTTTTACCTACATCCGTCGAATTACGGGAGGATTTGACATAAGACTATACAAACAGTTGGTTGGTGCTGCAAACGAATTCAAGGAAGGCGATGAAATTGCGGGTGTTGCAGCCGCTAATGAGGCTGCTAGAAAGATGGCACGCGACCTTATCGCAAACACACTAATGTCAGACGTTTTCGAGCATCCGCTTTTTAAGGACGAACAATATGACCTCATTCAAAACTCTACTGTATTTGACAAAGAGGTTATGGGCATGAACTTCCGTCAACTAAAAAATTTCCTCCTTGAATCGGATGAAGCTGCCATTAAGCTCATCATGCCTACACTTTCAAGTGACGTTATTGCTTTGGTTGTAAAACTCCTGACCAACGACGAATTAATAAGTATTAGCAGCAAAGTCTTTAATCCACTACCCAACAGTAACATTGGAGCAAAAGGTTATGTTAGTGCACGAGTACAGCCAAACTCACCTACCGATAATATCGAAGATATTGTTTGGCAGGTATTTGATGCCTGGTCCTTTGGAGTGGGAGATCTGGTGCTTGGAACCAACCCCGTTTCGAGTGATCCGGTCGTGGTGGCCCGTATCGAAGCGGCACTGCATAATTTGCTGGTTACGTTCCAGTTGGAAAATACGATGCCCAATTGTGTGCTTTCCCACATTGATATTCAATCTCAAGTTGAAATTACTCAGCCGGGCACCACGGGCATCTGGTTTCAGAGTCTGGCAGGCACAGATAAGGCTAATCAAACCTTCGATGTAACCATAGAAAAAATGCAGGCATATGCAGATGCACGTCAAGGCAACCACTATGGCCTCTACGCAGAAACAGGTCAGGGTGCCGACGGTACGAACGGCCACGGCGAAGGTTTCGATATGGTCGTACATGAATCCCGGAAATACGGATTTCTGCGTGCATTAAAGCAACGTCTCGGCAAACCCAAAAATAACAATACTGTTCCTTGGGTATTTCTTAATGATGTCGCTGGATTCATAGGCCCGGAAGTATTCCGCACCAAAGAGCAACTTGTCCGTTGTTGCCTGGAAGACCTTGTAATGGGCAAGCTTCATGGGCTTACTATTGGGCTAGACATCTGCACGACGCTGCACATGGACGTTACCCTAGATGATCTTGATTGGTGTATTGATCAGATTATGCCAGCCAATCCTGCCTATTTCATGGCTCTGCCAACGAAAAATGACCCTATGCTAAGCTACCTTACCACTTCTTTTGCCGACCACGTTAGGGTGCGGGAGCAATTTGGCTACAAGGTAAATGATGCGATGTGGGAGTTTTTTAAGCGTATTAATATAATTGGTGTAGACAATAAACCAACTCTCCTTTTTGGTCAGCCCAACCAAGTTTACTTGCGCTATTGTAGATCAAAAGGTGATATGCGAAGTGATGAAACAATATTGTTTGAAGGCAAAGCAGCCATTGAACGGGTCCGCAAACGCGGCGTACCTATTGCAGAAGGATTTGGAGAAAAGACTTGGCAAATGCAACTTTCGCTAGATCGCGAAATTCGGGAGCTGTATAAAGACGCTAAATATTGTTTGTGGACTGAATGGGAGCCATCCTATCTGCAGTCCATAAGAAATGCTATTGTAATAGCATCGATGTCGAATAACAGAATTGACTATGTATATCACCCTTCTAGCGGTGAGCGAATTTCACCCGAAAGTTTACTGGTAATTCAAAACCTGCGTAAAAGGCTCAAAAAGAATACACCTGATGTGCAGATTATCATTTCCGACGGCTTGAATACCAGATCACTTATGGATGAAAATCACCTTGAAACATTTCTTCCTTCCGTCTGCAAAAATTTGGCTTCTCTTAATTTAACTATTGCTGAAGCGCCCATTGTGATTCAGAACGGACGTGTGCGTGCTGGCTACGAGGTTGGTGAGCTGCTTTTTGGGAAAGAGGGATTGAGCAAACATTGTGTTGTACATATCATTGGTGAGCGACCAGGTACTATGCACCGCAATTTTTCAGTCTATATTACTGCAGCATCTGCATCAAACTGGAATTGCCGTGGCAAAGTCGATCACGATATTACACGTGTGATTTCAGGTATCAGTGATACGGCATATTTGCCAAAAGAAGCAGCAGTAGAAGTGGCTTCGATTGTTGCGAAACTGATGGGTGTGAAATAGAGGTCAATATATATATTCAATTCATGAAATCAAATGCAGAAAGTAAAAAGCTATAGAAATCAAAACATAGACGGAAGCGCTGGTGCTAATAATTAAAACTTCATATGACCGGCACTACCTGTCCCGAACTTCGGGAACCCGGCATGAAGTCCCGGTTGAACGAATTCATACGGGCAGGGCACCTTCTGGAAAAATTCACCCGCCGTTCGCTTTACGAAAGTTTATTTGTATTTTTGACTTTTTTCTAAAGCTTACGACGGGTGTGCGCTGCTCATGCAGGGCACACACTTCAGCTACCCGTCAAGTGCGGCAGCGGTGGTTTTCGGTGGGCATCTTTCCGCTCAGGCTGCTTTTCGGCTTGACAGGAAATCGCCCGCAGTCCGCACCTGCGTGTAGCTTCCTCCGTTACCTGAAAGGCTAGAAAAACTCACAGCATAAAATTAACTATCTTGAATTGATTTTGTATTTTTGATGGAAATATTGATTATGAATAAGAAGATTCAAAATATCGAGATATATCAAAAACTTGTTGATTCAATTGGGATTACGATTGAAAGTGCACGGCAAAGAGCAATTCAAGCGGTTAATAACGAGCTATTAAAAGCCAATTGGGAGATTGGAAAGTATATCGTTGAATACGAACAACATGGAAATGAAAAGGCTGAATATGGTAGTTCATTATTGACAAACCTTTCTAAAGACCTAAAATCAAGATTTGGCAAAGGGTTCAGCAAGAGTAACATCTATTTAATGAGGCAATTTTATCTAAAGTATCAGATTTTCCAGTCACTGACTGGAAAATTGACTTGGACTCATTATGCTGAATTACTGGGTGTTTCGGCTGATTTCGCCAGAGGGTTTTATGAAAAACAAGCGGTTAATGACAACTGGAGTGTACGAGAATTAAAAAGGCAAATAAGTTCGTCATTATTTGAGAGATTGGCTTTGAGTCAAGATAAAAGCGGAGTTCTGAAACTCTCGGATAAAGGACTTATTATTTCAGAGCCAAAAGATATTGTGAAAGACCCTTACATACTTGAATTTCTGCAGATTCCAGAAGAATACAGAATGTCTGAAAGTAAGTTGGAACAAAAAATCATAGACAACCTTCAAACATTTCTGCTTGAATTGGGAAAAGGGTTTTCATTTGTCGGTAGACAATATCGAATTACATTGGATAATGACCATTACTATGTCGATTTGGTGTTTTATCATAGAATCCTCAAGTGCTTCGTGTTAATTGATTTGAAAACAAAACACGTTAAGCATCAAGATATTGGACAGATGAATATGTACTTGAATTATTTCAAGTCAGAGGAAAATACTGAAGGAGATAATCCTCCAATCGGAATAGTTTTAGGTGCAGACAAAAATGACATATTAGTTGAATATGCAATTGGAAGCATTTCAAACAATATTTTTGTTTCAAAGTATCAGTTATACTTACCTGACAGAAAAATATTGGAACAGAAAGTAAAAGAATTAATGACAGAATAAAGCCCAGCTGGCAATAATTAGGACTTCATGTGGTCGGCACTGCCTGTCCCGAACTTCGGGAACCCGGCATGAAGTCCCGGTTGAACGAAATCCGTGCCCTACACTTTACTATGGAAATTGGATTGGTGTTTTTTTAATGAGTAGTGGCATAAAATTAAGCAAAGCGTATATCGTGAATCTAATGCATACTTTTATACCAGAAAATGAGCGAACAATGAAATTGAACGGTGGTTGATAGACGGACTGAAGTTAGCAACTATGGTAATTCCGAAAACAGAAAACCCTGAAAATGAAATTATCACAGTATTAGAGTTTTGATAATAAAGATTAAATTTGTGGCAAACTAAAAAGTATGGACAAACGTTTTTTTGACATAATTCAATTAATAAAACAATCTAGGAATAATGCAATAAAAAATGTTAATACTGAACTGATTAACCTTTATTGGAACACTGGAGAATTTATCAGCAAAAAACTTGAACTTGCTGAATGGGGCGATTCCGTAGTGACAGAATTGGCAAAATATATTCAGCAAAACGAACCAGACATAAAAGGGTTCTCCGACAAAAACCTGTGGAGAATGAAACAATTTTTTGAGACCTACAAAGCCTTTCCAAAACTCTCAACATTGTTGAGAGAAATTAGTTGGTCTCACAATTTGGCAATTTTTTCCAGATGTAAAACGACTGAAGAAAGAGCGTTTTACTTGAAATTATCCAAACAAGAAAATTTCAGCTTCAGAGAACTCGACAGACAAATTTCAGCAAGTCTTTTCGAGCGGACAATGATTGGGAATTCAAAACTCTCAACAGTGTTGAGAGAACCCAATTCAGGCATAACAAATACATTTAAAGATAGTTATATTCTTGATTTTTTGAATTTACCTGAGCCACACAGCGAAAGTGAGTTGCAACTTGGACTCATAAGACAAATGAAAAAATTTATCCCTGAACTAGGCAAAGATTTTCTATTCATAGGCGAAGAATACAAATTACAGGTTGGCAATAGCGACTTTTATATAGACCACTTATTCTACCACCGTGGTTTACAATGCATGGTTGCATTTGAGCTAAAGGCTAACAAGTTTAAACCAGACCATTTAGGACAACTGAATTTTTACCTGGAAGCATTAGACCGAGATGTAAGAAATCCAAATGAAAATCCAAGTATCGGAGTATTATTATGTAAGGACAAGGACAGTGAAGTAGTTGAATATGCTTTGAGCAGAAGCCTATCACCTACAATGGTGTCAGAATACAAAACACAACTTCCTGACAAAAAATTATTGCAACAAAAACTTCACGAACTATTTGATAATGAAGATAATTAATGAAAAAAAACTCAGTTGCTCATCGGGTAGGCTGCCCCATCAGGAAAAACTGATGGGAGAACCTCTCACACCTTTATACCAGAAAATGAGCTAACAATGAAATTGAACGGTGGTTATTAAAAGGGCTGACGTTATGCACAAGCGAAGAAGTAACAAAAGAAAAAGAGTAAAATGGCTGAATAAAATAATACAAAGTATTATATTTATTTTTACAATCTTTTCTGTATCAAACCGTATTCTTGCGCAAGAAATTCGTATTGATACAATCAACTCACACATTTACAACTCAAATCAAATTGATTCTTTATTTAAAAAACCAAATTGCTTAATTGGTTATTTCCCCAATCAAACAGGCTATTTGACCAAAATTGACAGTGCAGGAAAAGAAGCATTTGATACAACATTTACAATTCAACATATCAAAATTCCATCAGGCGGTGTAAATATAAATGGCTGGCTCTATTTACCATTAGGAAACGAAAAACATCCGCTAATCATTCTGACAAACGGTGGAGGAAACATCACTAAAAACTTCAGATCGTTTCCCGACTGGGTGGCACCCATTCTTGCTCATTGCGGAATAGCTGCCTTTGTTCATGATAAAAGGGGGACAGGAGAATCTGAAGGTAATTTTGCCAAAACGACTTACGATGATTATATCACAGACGCAGGCAATTGCGCTGTTTTTCTTTCGAAATATGAGAAAATTAATGCTGATATAATTGGGGTTGCTGGTGCCAGCGAAGGAGGAAGAATAGCCGTAATCGCGGCAAGCCGTTATCCAGAAATAAAATTTGCAATCAGTTTCGCAGGAACGGTTGTCAGTGCTGTTGACGACCGCATTTATGCACAAACAAGCTGGTTGAAAAGCTTGAATCTCCCCGATTCTGCTTTTTCGGAAGTGTTGGAATTGCATAAAAAATCGATCCGGGCCTGGGCTTCAAATGATCCCAAAGAACACGACAAAGTTAACCTCGACATATATGAAATGAGGGGGAAATATAATGCACAAATACTTCCATATACCAAAGAAGAAATGGACAGTATTCCTGATTTTGAATTCATACTTTCAACCTGGTATTCTTTGCCGAATGATTATTTGTCAGAAATGGTTCATTTCAATAAAAAATGGCTGGCAATTTTCGGTAAAGATGATCCGGTTGTGCCTACCAGCGAAAGTGTTAAAAACATCATCCACTTTATGGCCCTCAGCGGCAACAATGATTACAGCATTGCTGTTATTCCCGATTGCGGTCATGCACCAGTCAATATTAAAACCAAACGTATGATAAGGTTAGATAATATGATTATTAACTGGATAAATGATAATATCTTAAATGAAAATGAATAGGATTGCAATGAAGTTTAAAGTCTTGTCATCGGGGCTTATTTTCATTTGTATTTCAATACTGTCATGTTCGAATCCACAGCAAACGGCATTGGAATTCAATAAAAATGATCATTTAATTGATTCGCTGATTGTAATAAAAAAAATAAATAAAAAAGCAATTTTAGTGTTATTTGGCTCAGATGCGGTTACGGCAATTAAAACCCAGAAAGGAATCGTTGTGATTGACGCAGGTATTTCCAAACATTTAACATCAAAATATAGAGGAATAATCGAAAAGGAATTTCAATGTAATGATTTCGTTTATGTAATCAATACTCATTGCCATCCAGACCACTATGGTGGAAATAGTGTTTTTTATGAAACAAAAATTATCGGACAAGAGAATGGACCTAAAGAGATTTCTGAACAAGGGGCTAATAATGAAAAAACAAAGAAAAGCATTTCAAAAATTGTTGAAGAATATGAGTGGCAACTAAAAGAATGCAAGATTAATACCCAAAAATGGCATGATGCTTTTACGCAAAAGACACGATATGACAATGCTTTAACTGATGCTGAAATGCAAATTCCGATTAAATACCCGGACATGATATTTTCTGACAGTCTGCAAATTGATATGGGTGATATGAAATTTGAAATGGTTTATTTTGGAAAGTGTCATTCAAATAGCGACATTTTAATTTATATACCGGAGTTGAAAATTCTTTTTTCCGGTGACTTATTTTTTAAATATGGGCGTCCAAGTATAAATGGTTCACAAATGAAAGATAAAGAAAAATGGGAAAATGCCATTATCTGGATTGAAAGGCGAATTACAAACATAGATACCATAATTAGTGGACACGGTGAATTGCTATCAATTGATGATTTAATTAATTTTAACCGAAATATTAAAGAAAGATGTTTCAATTAACAAAATTCCGCCAATCCATAACCCTGTACTAGCCTCATTTACCGTAGATTTACCGCTGCCCCTTGTACAAAGCCTATTTCTTTTGCAACAGCCTTGAAAAAAATGTAAGCACCTTCGTTAAAAAGCAGTATGTTTGATTGGAATCTCACAATAAACGAAGTTTTTACCACGAACTGCTTTAATCTTTCATCTCTAAAAAAACGATTATGAGTAAAAAATCAATCCTTATTTGTTTGTTTTCACTTGCTACGTATGCTGCCATAGCGCAACTAAGCGAAAAAGTGGGCATAGGAGTCCGGCTTCAGATTGATTCAACGAGGGCGAATAAAACGGCAATGATCTTAGATCTAGTTCCTAACGGACCTGCAAAGGAAGCCGGTTTGCTGGCAGGCGATTTTATTCTGGAAGTAAACGGGCAAAGCGCTCAAGATCTTGCTCTGCCGGAGGTGGTGAATAGGATCGTTGGCGATGAAGGCACTACTGTAGATCTGCTTATCGAGCGCGATGGTTCTACAAAAAACTATAGCATCGTGCGCAGAAAATATAAATTCGCTGATATTTTTTATCAGTCGGCAGTCGCTGATAATGATTTTTGTACTGCTCTGACCACTCTAATGAACGACGCAGCCTATCATTTTGCGAATACCTCAGATACCACTCATTATGTGGATGAAAACAAAGCTTTTGGCCGAAGATTTTATGAAAGCAAAATAACAGTTCCCGGTGCTGAAAAGGTGTCCATGATAAATTCATTCGGAATGAGTTGTATCATTACTTTCGGACCATTCGCCAACACTGATGACGTAAATACAGCCGCAGATGAAATTATTGCCAATATTCAAAGCTGTTTTCCTGAATATTATTATCATACAGTGATTGGAACAACCGGAAGCCACACCATCGAAATCGGTAAATTATATTCCAATGGTTTCGAATCTGCCATCCTCGAGCTATTCTCCGATTATTCCGAATCAGAACATATGTATTCATTAACCTTAAGAGTGAATGACGGAAAACCAACGCGCTACTACACGATCAGCACACCGGCGCAAACCA
>CANNKD010000131.1 GCA_947505205.1 Bacteroidota bacterium
ACAAAAATTTCTGCATCACTATCGGTCATAACATTTAGCGTTCCAAAGGTTGGTGACATAGAAAAACCGATATCTGTTCGTGCACCATCATTTATTATGACCTTTAACGTTTGAGGTTGAAACATTTGTTGCCTCAAGGTTATGTTATGAGATCCACTAGCAATACGTTGAAGCAGGGAAGGCGTGAATTTACCAGTTTCCACATTATCTAAAATTATTGCAGCACCGGATTCAGGTATGGAAGTGACATATAAATCTCCAAAATGTGGTTTCAGTTCAACCGCAAGTGGAAATTTGCCATCTTTTTCTTTCAACTCCATTTTACCGGCAACAGCTGCAAACAAGGCTTTTTCAATACGATACGTATAAATACCTAAGGCTAATTCGATGCTGAGAGGTGTTTGCCCTTTCCATTCATCATTAATATACACATCGGCAGTATCAGGAACTGAAGTAAAGATGGCATATTGCATCGGTATAACGGCTTCCTCAACGATGGTTGTAATGCGAGCGGTTGTCAAAACCATTTCATAAACGGTGGCCTTCTCGATTGGAATATTGAATATGTAGTTTCTTAATATCCCAAGTTTATCATGAGAAATGGTCAAGTGCTTTGTTCCCCAAGGAACATAAAGCCAATATTCACCTGTTTTTCGTGGTGCATCTACGATTCCTAGGGTACCATTGTCCCATTGAAATCCAGTTTCTGGCGTAACTACTTTAATAATTGCACACGCATCACCATTTTGATCTTTTTTTGGAGCAATTGCACTGGCTGTTAAATCGGTTTCAAGCTTTTTAAAAGATTGAACGGAAATTTGTGAAAAAATTTCAGTTGATATTAACAAACTGAATATCAACAAAATGAGCAAGTTTTTTAATATAATCCGCATATCATTATTTATTTAGTTTTACTTCGCTAAAAATATTTATCAAAAAAACCTGAGATGCAATAATGAAATAAAAAACAAAAAAATCAGACGAAATAAAAAAAACTTGATATTAAATAAAATAAAAAGTAAATTTACATCGCAAATTATAATGGTGATATGTCCAACATGCCAAATTTAAAACAAAATATTCGATATAAATTACTTAATTCCAAATATTTATTTTAGTTTTCACAAAGTATTAACCTTAATTCCAATTTTTATGAATTACTTTACAAAAAAATCAATTACCATCATCGTTGTAGCTGTAACCATTATTGGTTTCACACAATGTAAATCTTCCAAAAAAACCACCACAGTACCCGGTGAAGTAGAAGTCATCACACATTGCTCAGGCCCTGATTATTCGTCAAACAAAGATTTTTTCAGAGCAAACGCAATTGCTGAAAGCATGGATCAGCAAGTTTCAAGACAAAAAGCTCTCACACAGGCTCGCTCACAATTAGCTCAGCAAATGCAGGTTAGACTAAAGAATGTTACCGATGCTTACGTAAATTCAACATCTGGAAACACTGTTGAAAATCTGGAACAACGCTATGAAGGTCTTACACGTGAAGTTACTGATCAAAAATTATCAGGCACACGCACCATCTGCGAAAAAACCACAAAAACACAAGCAGGTAATTTTAAAACCTACGTTGCGATCGAATTGTCTGGCGAAGATGTTTTAGGCGCCATGAATGCAAAATTGAGCGGCGATGAAAAACTTCGTATCGATTATGATTACGAAAAGTTCAAAAAGACATTTGAAGAAGAAATGGGAAAGATGCAGTAAACACCTTCGACTGATAAATTGATATTCAGTTGATTACGCTATGTGATGACCGGATTGTGGAGCCTGATTTATCGTTTCATTGTCCGGTCATCAAAGTTTTAAAACCGTTTGATTTCAAACTGATCTAAGATTTTATATATCGTATCTACTTATGATTTTTAAATTTCGAATTGTTTTATTTATTATCATCAGCATTTTGTCGGTGACATCCTGTGCCGTACATAATTATAGTGTTAAAACCGAAATTAATCCTGTTGATACAACAGCAGTAAAGCCAGTTGTAGAA
This sequence comes from Bacteroidota bacterium, assembly GCA_947505205.1. Classification (GTDB taxonomy): domain Bacteria; phylum Bacteroidota; class Bacteroidia; order Bacteroidales; family F082; genus CAJBPB01. The sequence continues at coordinate 2,012 of CANNKD010000131.1, forward strand.
CCGCCACATTACCTCGTAAGACCAAGCAGTAGCTTTGATTTGCCAAAATGGCTCGATCTTTCCGAAATTACCTCAAATAAAAATGAGCTATTTGTAATAGGCATTTCCGATCCACATCTTGATTATCAAACAGCATACAATCAGGCACTTATGCGCACTAAAAGCATGACATCCTTGCTTGTCAGTTCGCAGATCCGAGATTGTAAAGAAGTATTTTCCAAAACCGATGATCAACCGCATCAGGAAGGAAATGCAGCTAAATTCACCAGATTTCAAATCATCAAATCGCAGTTACGTTTCAACGAATCGCAGTTTCAACTGATCGACAGTACAACAACAAAATATGGAGAGAAAGTGTTACTAATGAAATTCACGTATGATACTTCGAACTACGATCTTAACCAAAATATTGAAACGTCAATCGGCGTAATGCTATCAGAATACAAATTACGAAACAAATATCAGGAGAATGAAGTTTTTGATTATTCCTATCAATACTCTTCTCCAACAATCAATGAATCAGCAATATACAAACTCTATAAAGTTGATGAGACTTCGGAAATTATTTCAACAGTAAACGGGGATACTTTAACTTTTAAAACAGATTATTTCAAATATTTGCTTCACGAACCGAGTCAGGTTCCCGAATATCCTGTTAAAACCAAATTATATTATGGCCTTTGGAAAGCAGTTTTAGAATCGGTTGCCACACAATTTTCAAATTATTATGTTGATCAGGCAATTGCAAATCAATCGGTGAATGATACTTTTGGCTATCTAAGTCAATCAATTGACAAACAAACACATAACCTTATATTTTCAGGCAAAATTATCCATATTTTTATTAGTGAAAACGAACTTACTTTACAATTAGAAAAAGAAAATCCATGAAAAAGTCATTGTTTCTACTTGCATTGCTTTGTGTTGCAAGTATGATGGTCGTTTCGGGCCAAACCTTCGAGGAATACAAAAAACAGGAAGCCAAAAAACGTGGTGAATTCCAAAAACAGCAGGAAGAAGGTATTAAAGCGCTTCAGAAACAGTTTGATAACTTTGTGAAACAGCGTAACGAAGATTACACTAAATTCCTTAAAGAGAACTGGGAAAATTACGAAGCCTTCAAAGGAAATACCAAACCTAAACAGCCTAAACCTGTTGTAATCCCAAGTTTTACTCCTGAAAAACTAAAAACCGAAATCATACAACCAAAGAAGGATACCGTACAGCAAAAACCGAAAATTGAACCTCAAGTTATTGCTGATGAGCGCAATAAAGAGATAAAACCTGTTTCAGTTATCAAGCCAAAAGGTCTTTCAACCGCAGATGTTCCCATGCCATTGATTCCACGATGTATTACCATTCCTACTGATATTCAGGCAAAAAACAATACCCAAATCGACTTTTATGGCAACAAACTTGGATTTGAAGTTGCCGGAGCATTCAAACAGAACAAACTGACAAGCCCAAGTGAAACAGGCGTTTCAAACTGGTTTAAACGTGCTTGCGACCTTGATTATCAAATAATTACAACTCAATTGCTTGATTACAAATCTAGGTTTGGAATGAATGATTGGGGAACATTTATGCTGACAAAGAAAATTGGTGAGCAATTGTTCGCAGGCGACAACGACAATAGTAGATTGTTTAGCTGGTTCATGATGTTACAATCAGGCTTTGATGTGAAACCAGGGTTACAAGATGAAAAAATAATAGTGTTGATGGCTATCACCAACGATGTGTATGAAATGCCATTTACTTATCTCAATGATAAAAAATACTATATATACCAGGGATTACCCGGTGCAAAGCTTAAGGCCTTCAAAGGTGAATTCCCTGATGCTGAAAAAGCAATTGATCTTAATTTTTACAAAACGCCAACCTTTGCATCAAAACCAAGTCTAAAACCATTGAAATTCAGTTATAATGGAAATCCATTTGAATTGAAATTTGCATACGATGCAGGAATTGTCGCTTTCTTAAACGATTTTCCACAGGCAGATATTCAGGTTTACTTTGACGCTGCCGTCTCACCTTACCTCAAAGAATCTGCAGAAGCTTCATTCATGCCCATTTTTTCAAAAATGGAAGAATCTGAAAAAGTAAATTTCTTGTTGAATTTCGTTCAAAATGCGTTTGTATATCAAACTGATGATCAACAGTTTAAAAAAGAAAAATTCATGCTTCCCGATCAGGTAATTCATTATCCGGCCTGCGATTGTGAAGACAGGGCTGTATTATTTGCCTATCTGGTTCGAAATTTAGTTGGAATTGATGTCATTGGTCTCGAATATCCGGGTCATATTTCAACGGCAGTTCGCTTCAGTAAAGATCAAAATGGAGATTTTCTTTTGTATAAAGGGAATAAATTTGTGGTTGCAGACCCAACATATATCAATGCGCCATTTGGAATGACCATGCCCGATTTCGCATCCACTATGCCTAAAATGATTGCTATTGATAATCGTAATCTATTGAATAACAATTCAATAGATTTCTGGTTGACGATGAATAAATATGGAGCATCCAGGGGAAATAATTTGAATGATTTTCTGGTTGATGCAAATGGAAACTTCTATTTAACCGGGTATTTTACGGATGGTTTTAAATCGGGAAGCGTTAATTTGAAAGGAACAACTGACAAAAGAACCATGATTATCGCAAAGTTTAATCCTGAAAAAAAATTAATATGGGCGAGTGCAGGAACTGCGTCAATGACTGCCACCGGAATGGCGATTCAACTCGACAAACAGGGATTTCCGGTTGTTGCCGGAAGTTTTGCAGGTGATTTGGTTATCGACGGAAAGAAAATCAGTACTGTTGACAAGAAAAATGATATTTATGTTGCCCGATTTAATCCAAATGGTAAAATTCAATGGGTTTCCAAAGCCGGTTTAGATACCATGGATCAGAAACTGTTTTTAAGTTATTTGGCTCAATTTAGTCAGGATGGAAAAAATTTACGAACTGGTGTATTTAACGAACCTAACCCAAGTTTGAATGGATTGTTTCTCAATGAAAATCAAGAACTTGTTTTTGGAGGCACTTTCCAAAATACCACTGGTTTGGGCGTTTCAACAAGGTCATTTGCGGCAGGGAATGGATTGAATATTTCCGAATTATTGCAAACAGAAAACAAACGGCTCATCGGAAACAATTATGAATCAGCTATCGCAGGCTTGTTTGCGGCAATTAAACTCATCAAAAGCGATGGTATTGTATTTCCAGGTAGCGAGGCGCAGAAGGCTCTTGATAACGCCAATCCGAAATTCAAATCAAACAGCCCGAATGTTTATGCCAATATTGGAAAAATAAACATGGTCAGAAATTCCGGAAATATTATTGAAATCAGAACAACCAACGGTGAACCGGTATTGTTCGATAAACTAAAGGTTGAAGATAAATCGCAGGTAAAAATAACAACTCTGGCTAATGAAAACGAACAAATCGACATTCTTTCAAGGGTTAAAGTGGGTAAAATGGTAGTTTGGTACGATCTGAATTATATACAATTGGACAAAAAAACAGGGAATCTTATTTTTGATTACGATACCGATCATACGAAGGCAACTTTAAATTTGAAGAAGGATATTTTGGAATAGCAACAGCATACTTACTAAAAGAAATGATAATATAATAACTAAATTGAGATTAAAATGAAATATAATAAATTGATAACATGGATATTATGCCTCATGATGGTCACATCAACCGCTATGGTTTCAGCCCAAATTGACAAAATGAAAGACGTGATGGAAGATGAAACCACTCTGGAAGAAGATGGCCTTACAACACTTCGCTTTTTCAATGCATTAACAGGTGAACCGGTCGATGAAGCAATCATCAACATCGACGAAATTGGGACATTCACCACAGACGGACTGGGCAGAGTTAAATTTGAAACTCCACAAAAAGATGCAGTTTACGTATTCAAATTCAGTAAAACAGGCTATATAACAGCCAATTACAGTTTTGAAATGATCGTTGGCTCAGTGTTTTACAATCGTTTTACCGTTTCGCCGGTCATCGATTTGGGTAGCATTCGGATTGTACTTGAGTGGGATCGCCGACCAGACGATCTGGATTTGCATTTACAAAAAACCAACAGCTACCATGTTTCATACCGCGATCAAGTTGCAAGCAATGATGGCATGGTGCGCCTGGATCGTGACGCCATGAAAGGCTACGGTCCTGAGACAATCACGATCAAAAATGTTGACGACAACGCTGAATATTTGTGCTATGTCCGCGATTTAAGTAATTCGAAAGATCCAAACAGCAAAGCACTTTCCAAATCTAAAGCACGAATATTGGTTTACGGAGAAGGAAAACTTCTGCATATTTATGAGATTGACGAAGTCCAGAAAGGAAATAGCTGGGATGTTTTTCGGATAGTTAAGGGTCAATTTGTTACTGAAAACGAAGTAAAAAAAGTGAGATAGAAAAGTAAAAGTTAAACACTAAAGCACTGCATACAAGGAGTGGCAAGGGTTTTTTTCAAATTCATTTCTCTTTCCAGGTCTTCTCTGTTTCAAAGGAATCTTCACAATTAGAAATTCCGTAACTTTGAATCTTTAATTTTAAATTTTGGAGATTTAGATTATAGATTTATGACAGATACCATTTTTCAACTATCAGAATATCAAGATAATAATATACCTTTTACACTTTGTATTGTTACCGAAACATCAGGCTCAACACCCCGAAAAGCCGGAGCCAAGATGCTCGTTTTCGCTGACGGAAGCAGCAAAGGTACCATTGGCGGTGGCGCAGTGGAACGAAAAGCACTTGAAGATGCAATCATTTGTCTAAAAAGTGGTAAACCTAATAAAATCAGATATTTACTCGAAAAAGATCTGTCAATGCAATGTGGAGGGGCAGTCGAAATATATTTTGAACCCTTTCTTTGTAAGCCAGATTTGTTCATCTTTGGAGCTGGTCATGTTGGACGCGAAGTTGGTTTTTACGCTGAAACGCTTGGTTTTAACGTTCATTTCATTGATTTTCGACCAGAATTATTGAATACCATAACTATTCCAGGTGCGGTTTGCCACGAAGGAAATTTTATAGAAACCATTGATAATTTATCACTTAATCCAAATTCATATGTAGTAATTTCTACTCCTTCACACGAATCGGACGAGGCTTTGGTATTGAAACTTGCCAAATTAGATTTGGCTTATTTAGGTTTAATTGCCAGCAACCGTAAAGCTGCAAGAATCAGTAAATTTGCTATTGAAAATCAAATACTTACCGAAGAACAATTAGCCAGCGTAAATATGCCTATCGGAATTCCTTTTCATGCCGAAACGCCACGTGAGATTGCCATTAGCATAGTCGCAAAATTGATAGACGTGAAAAATGAGAAATGTAAAGCTTAGGGATTATTAATGAATTCAAAACAGTGAAACTATAAATGATTTATTAAAATGCAGCCAAATTCGATACAGTTTATTCTTGATAATGAAATACATACAATCGATTGGTCGAAAGTTGACTTTCCGGTTTCTACGACCGTATTGCAGTATTTACGCTCCATTCCAAAACATACAGGAACAAAGGAAGGCTGTGCCGAAGGTGATTGTGGTGCTTGCACGGTGGTTTTAGCCGAACTGACTACCGAAAATAAACTCATTTATAAAGCGGTCGATTCGTGTCTGTTATTTTTGCCGGCAATGCATGGAAAACAATTGATTACAATTGAAAATCTTGCCACAAAAACACCAACTTCAACCGAATTGCATCCTGTTCAACAAGCCATCATCGAATCCAATGCCAGCCAATGTGGTTATTGCACGCCTGGTATTGCTATGTCGATATTCGGATTATATAAATCTAATATAAATATTGATAATCAAATAGTTATTGACTCATTAGATGGAAATCTATGTCGTTGTACCGGATATGGATCAATTATAGATGCGGCAAAATCTGCTTGTAAAACTATTGATGTTGACCATTTTACGCAAAATGAACCGGAAATCATCGAAAAGCTAAAATCGATTAATCAATCGAAAAGCCAAATTATACTTACTTCAAAAGAGCAAGTTTATTTTCTGCCGCAATCACTTGAACAGTCTTTGAAATTGAAAGAAGAACATCCGGAAGCAATCGTGATACACGGAGCTACTGATATAGCTGTAAGACAAAATAAAACTTCCGTTTATAATCCACAAATACTTGATATTTCGCATGTTAAAGAATTTAAACATTTTTCAAACACAATTGATTCTCATATTATCGGCACCGGTTGTTCCATTGAAGACCTGAAATCTTTTATTCATCAGTATTTTGTTGAATTTGATCCGATCCTCGATCATTTTGCCTCAAAACAAATCAGGCAATCAGCCACAATTGGTGGAAATATTTGTAATGCCTCACCAATTGGCGATCTCATTCCGATGCTCATCGTTCTGGATGCATCAGTCAAAATTGAAAACAGTCTTACATCGCGAATGATGAAATTGGAGAAATTTATCACGGGATATCGAAGCATCGACCTTAAATACAATGAGTTAGTAACAGAAATCATTATTCCGAAAAAGCAATCTGACATATTTTACTTTTCCGAAAAGGTTTCAACACGGCGACAACTCGACATTTCGACACTCAGTATCGCTGCCGGATTTCGGGTTTCAAATGATAAGAAAATCGATGATGTTAAGCTGATATATGGTGGTTTGGCTGCAACGGTGAAAAACGCAGCAACAGTAGAAAATTTTTTGGTTGGAAAAAATTTCACAATTGAAACAATGAAAGAGGCGGCAAAATTGATTCAGAATGACTTCAAACCAATTTCAGATGCAAGATCTACCACCGAATATCGTCTCCAAGTTGCAGGAAATTTATTATTAAAATGCTATCATTCAGTAATTTCTGAAATGAAAAAATAATCCTGGCATGAATCCAAAGATGAAATACAATCCACACGAAAGTGCTATAAGTCATGTAACCGGTGAAGCAAAATATGTTTCAGATATTCAGCTTCATAACAATTTACTTTGGGGACAGGTTTATTTCAGTCCGCAGGCGCATGCTATTATTAAAAACTATGATTTTTCAGAAGCATTACGAACAGAAGGTGTTATTGATATACTTGATTTTAAACGCATTCCAGGTATCAACCAGCTAAATTCATTTTCACACGATGAACCTTGTTTGGCTGATGGAAAAGTAAATTTTATTGGACAAGCCATCTTCCTAATTGCGGCAAAGAATCGGGAAGCAGCTCTGGCAGCAGCCGGAAAGATTAAAATTGAATTTGAAGAGTTAGATGCTATTCTGAGCATTGAAGAAGCCATGGATAAAGGAAATATCCTTAGTCCAACCAGACGAATTGAAACCGGAAATCCAGATTTAGCGATAATGTCGGCGCAACACCGATTTAATGGAACACTCGCAACCGGGGCGCAGGAACACTGGTATCTGGAAACCCAATCGGCAATATGTGTACCAAGTGAAAATAGAAATATGACGATTTTTGCTTCATCGCAAAACCCCACTGAAACGCAAAATGTTGTAGCTGAAGTACTTGGATTACAATCGAATCAGGTTATTTGTGAAGTAAAGAGAATAGGCGGAGGCTTTGGAGGAAAAGAAACGCAGGCAAATCCAATTGCTGCCTGGGCTGCTTTGTTAGCTGATGCTACAAATCAACCTGTTATGATGCAACTTTCACGCGATGAAGACCAGAAAATCACCGGAAAACGCCATCCATTCCTCGCAAATTACGAAATCGGATTTGATGAAAACGGAATCATCAACACCTATATCGTTGATCTGAATGGAAATGCAGGCTCATCTTTCGATTTATCCATTCCGATTCTTGAACGAGCGATGTTTCATGCTGATAATAGCTATTTTATTGAAA
>CANNKD010000132.1 GCA_947505205.1 Bacteroidota bacterium
CTAAATAAAGCACATCATGCTCCGATTGAATGTAGGTGATAAGGTGAAGTTTCTGAACGAGAAGGGCGGCGGAACGGTTAAGAAATTGATGGACAGCCGTATGGTTTTAATCGAGATTGAAGACGGATTTGATATACCCGTGATTATGAGCGAATTGGTGCTTGCCAGTCCCGAAGTTTTCGGACAAACAGTAAAAGCAAAACCAATCGATGCTATTCAAAAAGAAATCAGGCAAAAGATTGAGCAGGAAGCACAGCAAGAGGATGATGCACGCAAAGGAAAGCTCCGCCGGTTTGCAAAAAATCCGGAGGCTGAAGGAATTTATCTGGCTTTTGTACCGCACGATCAGCAATGGATTTTAACCGGATTGTTAGATGTTGTTTTGGTGAATCACACAGCTTCCGAGCTGCTGTATAGCATCGGATTGAAGACTGAAACTGGTCTGATGAATGTCGATTTTGGTCAGATGGACGCTTATTCGAGTATCAATATCGAAACTATTTTGCGCAATGATATCAATGCCTGGTGCGATGGAATCGTGCAGGCGATATTGGTTTTCGAACAATCAACGGAGGTTTATCATCCACTTTTTGCACCATTCGATATCAAGGCAAACCGTTTTTATAAAGAAGGAAGTTATGTGATGTCGGCGATACTTGCCGATAAAGCATTGATGGTTTGTCTGCAATCGCTGGTGGCTTTAAAAAGTGATGGAAATTACAGGCAACAACCTGAATTTCAGACTGAGCCATTCGAGCCAGTTAAAACAATAATCAAAGAAAAAGCATTGATCGACAAGCATCGCAAGGAACAAGGCGAAGCCATCGTTGATCTCCATATTGGTGAATTGGTCGATAATATCTCTGGATTGAGCAGTCACGATATGTATAAGATTCAGTTCGATTATTTCGAAAAAACGCTCCATAGCGCAATGGTAAATGACTATACCAAAGTCACTTTTATCCATGGCGTTGGAAACGGCGTACTTAAAAACGCGATTGTTAAAGCACTCGAAAACTTCGAGGGTACTGAAAACAGAATGGCTTCGATGGCGAAATTTGGTGTCGGCGCGATTGATGTAATAATCAAAAGTGTGAAGTGAGTTAACCTTAAGAATTATACTAAACTAAATATAAATATATCAAATACCTAAATATGAAGAAAATTCTAAAAATAATGTTTTCGATGGAGGTGATGGGCATGCTTATCTTACTCTTTGCGATCGCCATTGGAACAGCGACTTTTATTGAAAACGACTATGGCGCTGTTGGTGCCAAAGTAGCCGTGTATAATTCCACATGGTTCGAAGTCTTGCTGGTACTTTTGTGTATCAATTTGATTGTAAACATCTTTCGTTATAAAATGTATCGGCGTGAAAAACTCGTTGTTTTCACCTTTCATGTTTCATTCATCATTATTTTAATTGGCGCAGGAATAACACGTTACATAGGTTATGAAGGTGTGATGAGCATCAGGGAAGGTGCAACTTCCAGCACAATGCTTTCTGATAAAACGCATGTTATTGCAGAATTAAGCGACGGGAAAAACATTGTAATTGCTGATAAATCCGTGATGATGTCGGTATTATCACCTACCGATTATAGTGATAGTGAAACAATAAATGGAAAAAAATTCAAATTCAAGGCTGTAAATTATTACCGTAATGCTCAGGAAGTGATTGCAGATGGAGCTGAAGGGCAAGGCGAACCCTATATCAATATGGTCGTTTCAACCGGTACCTCCGGACGAAATACTGTTATTATGAAAGCCGGCGATGTGAAGGAATTTGAAGGATATCGCCTGCGTTTTAATCTTCCTTTTGATAGTACTGCCATTAACATTGAAATGAAAAATGGCGCCTTAACGGTTCAAAGTCCGTACGAATTAAGTACCCTGTCAATGGCTGATAAATCGATGGATACGATTGCTCCATTTACAGTATTTCCTTTTCAGATGATGAAATTGCATGGATTTGGCGATTTGAAAATCGTCATCAAAGAAATACATGAACATGGTGTTGTTGAATTGAAATCTATCGAAAGCAAAGAAACCATGAATACAGATGCAATGGTTGTTGAAGTAACTTCCGGAAATGAAACTAAGAATATTACTTTACGCGGTGGTGATGGTTATAAAGGTGAATTACAGTCGTTTGAATTGAATGGCGTGAAAGTAATCATGTCGTACGGCGCAAAGGTGATTAACCTTCCTTTCAGCATCAAACTCAACGATTTTCAGTTGGAGCGCTATCCAGGTAGCCGCAGTCCGGCGTCTTATGCCAGTCAGGTTACTTTGATCGACAAACAAAAAGGAGTTGAGATGCCTTACCGCATTTTTATGAATAACGTATTGAATTACAGGGGATATCGTTTCTTTCAATCCTCTTTCGATCAGGATGAAATGGGAACCGTATTATCGGTAAATAAAGATGGAGCAGGTACTTTTGTTACCTATCTAGGATATTTGGTTATGACAATCGGCATGATGTTAGCCTTATTTGTGAAAAATACACGATTTGCTTTATTAGGAAAATTGTTGAAAAAGAGTTCCAATACTGCAAAAGTATTGTTGGTTGGGATTTTGTTATCTTCTACCGGATTGATGGCTCAAAATGCAGGTTTTACTGTTGTTGACAAAGAACATGCGGAAAAATTCGGTCGCCTTCTGGTTCAGGATCAGGATGGACGATTGAAACCCATGAACACGATCGCGAGTGAGCTGTTGCGTAAGATTTCACGTAAAAACAGTTTCAATGATATGAATCCTGAACAGGTGTATCTGGGCATGCTTCTCGAACCTCAGAAATGGCAAAATACACCTATGATCAAGGTGAAACATCCTGAGTTGAAGCAGTTTTTAGGTATCAATGGCGATTTGGCTGCATTTGTCAATGTTCTTGATCTTGAGAAAGGCGGAAATTACAAACTACGCGATTTAGTGAGTCAGGCTTATGCCAAGAAAGCTTCCGAAAGAAGCAAATTCGATCAGGATGTAATCGCTGTTGATGAACGTGTAAATATATTCTATATGGCGATGACAGGCGATTTATTGAGGATTCTGCCTGATCCGAGAGGTGCAAAAAACCCATGGTTTGCACCTGGTGCCGAAACACATGGTCTGGCCAAAAACGATTCTGGATTTATTGCATCGGTATTGCCGGTTTACCTGCAATCATTGGCCGATCATGATTCGCATCAGGCAAATACAATATTGCAGGGAATCATTGATTATCAGAAAAAGTATGGTAAAGAGATCATGCAATCTGATGCTAAAATCAGTGCCGAGATCACCTACAACAAGCTCATGATATTCGATCGTTTGGGCAATTATTTTGGATTGGTCGGTATAGTGATGTTGGTGATGGTGTTTATGAATATCTTCAAGGAAAGAGAATGGATTAATAAAACAGTCAGGATATTCTTTTTTATTGTTGTCGGTTTCTTTGCATTACAAACATTAGGACTTGGTCTGCGTTGGTTCATTTCGGGTCGTGCTCCATGGAGTAATGGTTATGAATCAATGATTTACATTTCATGGGTGACGGTGTTAGCCGGTATCATCTTCTCGCGCAAATCGCCTATGACCATTGCTGCAACATCGATTTTAGCTTCAATTATTTTGATGGTGGCACATTTAAGCTGGATGGATCCTGAGATTACGAATCTTGTTCCGGTGTTGAAATCTTATTGGTTGACGATACATGTTTCCGTTATAACCGCCAGTTATGGATTTCTTGCGCTTGGTGCTTTGTTGGGCTTTATCAATCTCTTGATCATGATTTTGAAAACTCCATCAAATTGGGAAAACCTTGGTAAGAAGATACACGAATTGAATTTAATCAATGAAAGAGCAGTAATCGTTGGTTTATACCTGCTTACGATCGGAACATTTTTGGGTGGCGTTTGGGCTAATGAATCCTGGGGACGCTATTGGGGATGGGATCCGAAAGAAACATGGGCATTGGTTACGGTTCTGATTTACACTTTTGTTGCTCACATGGGTTATGTACCGGGTTTGAAAACGGATTATTCATTCAGTTTGGCTACATTGGTCTCTTTCAGCAGTGTAATCATGACATATTTTGGTGTAAATTATTATCTGTCAGGATTGCATTCCTACGCTAAAGGCGATCCGGTACCTGTTCCATCATTTGTATATTATACTGTTGCTGTGATATTTACAGTTGCCGTATTTGCTTTCCTCAACGAGAAGAAGAATCATAAACTTCGAAAATAGTTTCAATAAGTTGAAATCAAAAAAGCCGCCAAGCGATTAACTTGGCGGCTTTTTTTTATTAAAACAATAAATTCAACCACTTACCATGGTATGAAGAAACCGACAGTCCAGCCTAAATAAGGTCTAAAAAGCATAAGCATTTCTTTACGATCTGGCATTGGTTCTACAGCTTCTGAATAGTAATGTTCTTTGGTTGTCTGTCGGAATGCCCCCGCCCCAATATAAAATTCGGTTGTGATAAACTTTGCAAGTAAAAATTGTCTGCCAAATAATGCTCCAATTTCGATGCCACTCCTATTTGCATTGAATTTTGTATCGTAACCATATCTTAAGTTCTTAAATAGTAAATCATTATAACGCAAAACGCCTGAAACATACCACGAATTTGGTGAGGTACGTTTTTTCAAGAAGAAATACCTCACTGAAAAGCCAGCTGTAAACCCTTGACAATCGATAATTTGAGGAATAGGACCTCCGCCTTTCATAATCGGTTCTGGAGGGGAAAATCCACTATTTCTGATAGCTCCAAGTATTTCAACCGAAAACTTCGGATTTATTCTTTTCTCGATAATTAAATTTGGATTTTGATAAAAAACATCTTGAAATACAATCGTTTTAAATGTTATCCCTCTCGAAATCTGCGCTTCTACTTTAGCACTGAAAAGGTGAACTAACAAAATAATCAATAAAATATTTTTTTTCACATTTGAATTTCTTTCATCTAACACATTTCAGACTTCCTTTTACTTAGCCTTAAAACTCAGTAATTTCTGATCTTCTATAAACACTTCAAACTGATCCTCCGGCATAGTTTTACCAACTCCAACAGGCGTTCCGGTGAAAATGCAGTCACCTTTGCGCAGCGTTATAAACTGAGAAACATAAGCGATGATGCGGTCGAAACCGAAAAGCATATCTTTGCTGTTACCGTTTTGACGCCATTCTCCATTTATTTTCAGTCCAAACAAAATGTCTTTGCCTCTGAACGGTTCAAAAGGAATGAAAGTGCCTATTGGAGCTGACTGATCGAAAGATTTTGCAATTTCCCAGGGCAAACCTTTGTCTTTGCATTCTGTCTGCAGATCGCGCGCAGTGAAATCAATGCCAACGGTTATTTCATTGTAATATTTATGAGCAAATTTCTCGGCGATACATTTTCCGTGTTTCGAAATCTTGATCACGAGCTCCGTTTCATAATGGAGGTCATTCGTGAAATCGGGGATAAAAAATGGATTGTGAGGATGAAGCAGCGCCGTATCCGGTTTCATGAAAAATACAGGTTTTGAAGGCACAGGACTATTCAACTCTTTGGCGTGGTCAGCATAGTTGCGACCGATACAGATTATTTTCATTGATATAGAATTAATTCATTATCTGTGTGTTAGGAATGTTTCTAGTTTCTAGGCACTAGTAACCAGCACCCAGCAACCAGCACCCAGCAACCAGCAACCAGCAACCAGCTCCTAACCAACTACATTTTTCCCAAAAGTACGAAGTTTTATCTGCGTAATTAATTTTTTTGTGTAGAGGGGAAACTCGCCTTTCATCATCCAATCGTAATAGGAAGGTTCTTTCGCAAAGACTTCCTCAACCGTTTTCCCTTTGTGTTTTCCAAAATGAAAAACCTCCTGATTTTGGTTGTTATAAATGATTTGTCCGGCTAAATCCGCTGTTCGTTGTTGTGACGAAAAATCATGTAACGCATTGATGTCGTTTATGATTGGTGTTGAAACAATGCCATTTCTATCTTGATATTCGGTTCCGTTGTAACGATCGAGTTGTGATAAAAGAATCTCGTAAGTAGCCTTGGTGTCGGCTTCAGCTGAGTGAGCATCAACTAAATCACTGTTGCAGAAGAACTTATATGCTCCTTTCAAAGTTCGGGGCTCCATCTTCATGAAAATGTTTTGAACATCAACAATCTTACGTTTTCTAATGTCAAAATCGATTTCGCATCGAAGAAATTCTTCCATGAGTAATGGAATGTCAAATTTCAATGCATTGTAACCGGCTAAATCACAGTTTGTTAGAAATGTAGCCAGATCTTTGGCTACCATCTTAAAAGTGGGTGCATCTTTCACATCTTCATCGTTAATTCCATGAAATCTCATCGACTCTGCCGGAATGGGCATTTCTGGATTGATTCGCAATGTTTTCATTTCCTCGGTTTTATCCGGATGCACTTTCAAAATACAAACTTCGATTATTCGATCAGTGGTAATATTGAGTCCGGTTGTTTCCAAATCGAAGATGGCTAAGGGACGTTTCAGGTTTATTTCCATAGTTTAAATAAAAAAAAAGGTTGGATAAATTACCCAACCCTGTGATTATGAATTAGATTATCGTATTTGGATCAAAGTTTTCGAGCAATTCCTTCATCCTTTTCAGGAACATGCCGCCCAGGGCTCCATCGACAATGCGATGGTCGTAAGCCAGAGATAAAATCATGATATGACGAATTGCAATTACGTCACCCATGGCGGTTTCAAGCACTGCCGGCTGTTTACGGATTGCGCCCACAGCAAGGATGGCGACTTGTGGCTGATTGATAACCGGTGTTCCTGTTAAACTGTCAAACGAACCAAAATTTGTAATGGTGAAGGTTCCACCCTGGATATCATCCGGATTGAGTTTATTGGCTCTGGCACGGTTGGCCAGATCATTTACAGACTTTGTGATTCCCAACAGATTTTTCTCATCAACATTTTTAATTACCGGTACAATCAGATTTCCGGTAGGCAAGGCAGTTGCCATGCCAATATTGATATTCCGGCGGAGAATCATATTGTAGCCATCAACCGAAGCATTTACTTGCGGATATTCCTTCAAGGCTTTTCCCGCAGCCTCAAAGAAAATAGGAGTGAAGGTAATCTTTTGGTTTTCACGTTGTTGGAAGCTATCTTTTATTTTGTTTCTCCAGTTTACGATATTTGTTACATCAACATCGATGAAAGATGTAACGTGCGGTGAAACCTGTTTCGACATCACCATGTGATCAGCAATCATTCGACGCATACGATCCATTTCAATAATGGTATCACCTGCATCTGATTTCACTTTTGGAGCTTCAGGTTTAACAACTATTTTATTTTCAATGGTTTGCGTTGTCTGAACGGGTTTGGAAACAACGGAAGATTTGTTTTTTGTATAATGAAGGATATCCTCTTTGGTAACGCGATCGTCTTTTCCGGTTCCTTTGATGGTTTCGAGTTCGTGTAAAGAAATATTTTCCTGTTTGGCGATACTTTTTACCAATGGTGAAAAAAACTTTTCTGATTTAAAGGATATTTCCTCAATTGGGGCTACTTCCAGTGACTTTTCAAGAATGACCTTTTCTATTATATTTTCAGCGATAGCAGGTTCCAATGGTTCTTCACCATCCAAAGCCACAATGGCAATTACGGTGCCAACAGGCACAACATCACCTTCGTTAAACAGCGTTTTGATGAGTTTTCCTTCAACCGGAGAAGGTATTTCAGAATCGACTTTATCAGTTGCTATTTCAACAATCGGATCATCTTCAGCAACTGAATCACCTGCATTTTTAAGCCATTTGGTTATTGTAGCCTCAATGATACTTTCGCCCAATTTCGGCATCAGAATCTCAAAGTTTGCCATTTTATTTTCGTTTATACGTTTTATTCTTAATTATTTGTGTCTAAAAATAGAGGGTGCAAAGTTAATTATAAATTCATGATTATAGAACAATTCTAAATAATTTGTAACTACTCAGGCCATTAAAACCACTGATTCACAGATTATTAGCAAAGGTATTTATATATGAACAGCATTAATTTGGCTTCGCTGAGAATAATTCACTGATTTGCAATTTTTCATCCCAACAACTTGGAATGAAAAATTTTATAAATCTTTGAATTTGTGGCATTTAGGAGTTTTATTTTATTTAATCAGGTGCTGAGTAGTAACATAATTTGAAGCGATATTGGCAATTCTGATTGTGAAATTGTTTTTTATCTAACATATTTATTTTGTGCTTGATTTGTTGTTTTTTTTATTTTTGCTATGGTAAATGAACGAAATCAAAATAACTTCAAGATGGAAGAAAACGAAAATCAGGGGAGAAAAGAAGAAATGTTCTCGAGGGCGATCAGGGCAGGTAAAAGAACGTATTTTTTTGATGTTAAAGAAACAAGAGGCGAAGATAAGTACTTGACTATCACCGAGTCGAAGCGTAGGTTTAGCAATGAGGAAGGTAAGTTTTTTTATGAAAAGCACAAACTATTTTTGTATAAAGAAGACTTTGAAAAGTTTATAAAAGGACTTGAAGAATCCATCGAGTTCGTCCATACCGGAAAACTTCCAGAGAATTATGGTGTAGAAGAACACGTTGAAATAGAAATTGAACCACTCACTTTCGAGGATCTTGGATAAATTCAGTAATGTTTCTTTGATTTAAGCAAACATTCATAGCTGCATTCTGGCAGCCTTTTTAGTTTTCGAAGTACACTTCTGTCTAATGTTGAAAACTTCGAAGGGAAAAACAAAAATGGTTTTGATTTAAACGTAAATTTGTTGGCTAATCGCTCATATAACATAAACTTAACGAACTTATAATCAATACTTATGGGTAAAACCATTGCTATCGCAAATCAAAAAGGAGGTGTCGGAAAAACAACAACTGCCATCAATCTGGCGGCAAGTTTGGCTGTTCTCGAACATCGTACTTTATTGATTGATGCTGATCCGCAGGCCAATGCAACTTCAGGAGTAGGATTCGATCCAAAAAATATTAAAACAAGTATTTACGAATGTATTATCGACGATATTGATCCCAGAAATATTATCCTCGACACAGCAACTCCCAATCTATTTTTGCTTCCTGCACATATCGATTTGGTTGGTGCCGAAATTGAGATGATCAATCTTCCAAACCGGGAAAGAATGATGAAAAGCGTTATTGAGAAGGTTAAAGGCGACTACGATTTCATCATCATCGATTGTTCTCCTTCGCTCGGTTTAATCACAGTTAACTCACTCACAGCAGCTGATTCTGTGATAGTTCCGGTACAGTGTGAATATTTTGCGTTGGAAGGATTGGGGAAATTACTCAATACAATTAAGATTGTTCAAACACGCTTAAATCCGAAATTAGATATCGAGGGAATATTATTGACGATGTTCGATTCGAGGTTAAGATTATCAAAACAAGTGGTTGAAGAGGTGAAAACACATTTTCAACAGATGGTTTTCGATACAATTATTACCCGTAATACCCGTTTAAGTGAGGCGCCAAGTTTTGGAGAGACCGTCATTATGCACGATGCAACGAGCACAGGCGCAGTCAATTATCTAAATCTGGCGCGGGAAGTTTTACAGAAAAACAAAATGACTTCGCTTTCTGACGAAGAGAAAAATATCGAATTGAACGAAAATGAGTGATTTAAAGAATAAAAAACGCGGTTTGGGCAGAGGATTGGACGCTATCTTGCAGAGTCCGGAAACCGATATTATGTCCAAAGATATATCAGGTAATTATGTGGCTGGTGCAATTGCCGAAATAGAATTGGATAAAATTGAAGCCAATCCATTTCAGCCCCGCACTGATTTTGAAGATATGCCTTTGCGCGAATTGGCTGCTTCGATCAAGAAACAAGGTGTAATACAGCCAGTTAC
>CANNKD010000133.1 GCA_947505205.1 Bacteroidota bacterium
CGTTGAGTGGAGTCACAAAGGGAAGCACATCGAACGAATCATTCAAAATTTCGAAAAGTACAGGTGCATAAGGCAGAAGCTCTTTTGTGGTGTTAAAATGCAATACATCAATATTATACCGCTTTTTTACCAACTCGCCACCCCGTGCAGCTTTCTCTTGTGCAGCACCTTGAAGAGTCAATCGGAATTCGACCCAATCTATTTCTTTTTCATAACCATAATTCTCGATAAGTTGCTGATAATATGGATGATGATAGACAGAGGCGATCGAAGCCAAGTGATCGAATCCTTCGATGAGTAAACCTTGTAAATCGAGATTTGAAAAGCCTAATGGACCATAAACGCCCGTCATTCCCTGATCTTTGAGCCAATCTTCGGCAACTTTCAGTAGTTGATTGGCAATTTCCTGATCATTGATGCATTCGAAACGTGTAAAACGACCCATCGTTTCTTCTTTATAGGCGTTGTAAAGCTTGTTGATGATGGCTCCAATTCTTCCAACTGTTTTACCATTTTGTTTGATGATCCAGAATCTGGCATCGCAAAAATCGAATGCCGGATTTGATTTTTTATGCAGCATTTTTAGCTCTGCATCAAACAAGGGTGGCACCCAATATGCATTGTGTTTGTAGAGGTTGAATGGAAGTTTTACGAAATCTTTAAAATCATTATTATGTTCTAACTTTATGATATTCATATAGTTGATTAGATTATTTTGTATTAGAATTATACAACGCCTTTATCTTCTTCATCCATTAATTTGCGATTCAATTCCTTGAAGAAATCAAAATGATTGTACAAAAATGGAACAATGGATTCGACTGAAGAATAAAATTTCGATTTTTCTTTGGCTTCCTTTTTGATCCAATTTTGAGAGAATTGGAAATAGTTCAAAATCACGATGAGTAGGCTTAGTAAAAACAGACCTTTGAGAACGGCGAAAAATGCGCCTCCAATTTTATTGAAGATTCCGAGTAAAAGGATATCGACAAATTTTTCAACGATTTTTCCAATTACATTCACGATGATCACAACAAGCGCAAATGTGACAATAAATGCCAGAATATGCAGGTTTGAGTCGTATATTTCGAAGACAGTTCGTAAAAAATCGACCATAAATTCAGAAAAGTACATCGAAACAAAAACGCCCAGAACGAGAGCGATTAAGGATGTAAGTTCCATGACGAGTCCTTTGCGAAAGCCACTGATTGCAGCCAAACCAAGTATCACGAGAATAATTATATCAAGAAAATTCATGTCTATTATTTTTTCAAACGACGTGTGAGTTCAGTTGAGAATACAAAATCTTGTAATTCAGGATTTTCTGTTTCGAGGATTGACGATTTGTCACCTTGCCACCAAAGTTGACCCTGATAAAGAAAAATGATTTTCTGTCCGATTTGCAGTACCGAATTCATATCGTGGGTGTTGATAACGGTGGTGATATTGTATTCTTCGGTTATTTCGCTAATCAGCGCATCGATTATTTCGGCTGTTTTAGGATCGAGTCCTGAGTTGGGCTCATCGCAAAAAAGATAGCTTGGATTGTTTGAGATTGCTCGCGCAATGGCAACACGTTTCATCATTCCACCACTCAGTTCTGAAGGAAAAAGCTTGTTTACATTGTCAAGGTTAACGCGCTTCAGGCAGAAGTTTACCCGTTCAATCTTTTCTTCTAATGATTTTTTGGTGAACATATTAAGCGGAAACATTACATTTTGTTCCACGTTAAAAGAATCGAACAGGGCACCACCCTGGAACAGAACGCCCATTTCTTTACGGATTTCCGATTTATTTTTCTCGCTGACGGTTGAAAATGCTCTGTTATCAAACTGAATAGATCCTGTTTCGGGCATTTCGAGACCAATACAACATTTCATCATGACTGTTTTGCCTGATCCACTTTGCCCGATGATAAGATTGGTTTTCCCTTTTTCAAAAATGGTACTGATGTTATTGAGTACCAATTTATCGTTGAACGATTTGCTGACATTTTTAACTTCTATCATACCAGCAACATTTGGGTGAGGATAAGGTCGAAAAAGATGATTAAGATGCTGCTGTAAACCACGGCTTTGGTGCTTGCTTTGCCCACTTCAACCGATCCGCCTTCGAGTGTGTAACCCAAAAATCCGGAAACGGAAGATATTATCATTGCAAAAACAAGGGTTTTAATGATGGCATATGTTACGGTGAAAGGATCGAACCATTCCTGAACACCCTGAATAAATTCGACAGGAGCCACCAATCCAGTGATAAGAATAGCGATATATCCGCCGCCTATTCCCAGTCCCATACTGAAAACAATGAGTAAAGGGTTGAATAGCATACTTGCAGTGATTTTTGGTAGAATCAGATAGTTTGCCGGATTTACGCCCATAACTCGAAGTGCATCAATTTGCTGCGTAACACGCATGGTACCAATTTCTGAAGCGATTCGTGAGCCAACTTTTCCGGCAAGAATTAAACTTATGATGGTTGGAGAAAATTCGAGAATCATCATTTGACGTGTCGAAAACCCAACCATCGTCAGTGGAATCAACGGAGAATCAATATTATAGGCTGTTTGCATGGCAATAATTGCGCCGGAAAAAACAGAAATGATGGCGACTATTCCAATAGAATCGACGCCCAGACCAATAAATTCGATCATGAGTTGTCGCCTGAAAACAGAGTATTTGTCAGGTTGTTTGAATGTTTCCCACATCAACAGCAGGTATTCACCAAGCAATTTTAGCATAAGTTGCACAATCAATTTGACGATAAAAGTACAAATAAAAGGAAGAAATAGGTACAAATCTTTATATGATTGGGATTCAGAAAAGTTTTTGACGATATCCTGTAACCTCACAAACATACTTGCGTCAAAAGCTGTGAATAAACCTTTAAAACTAAATTAAAATGGAAAATCTACAAGAAATCCTGATTCCTGCCATCATTTTCTCTACCATTTATGGCATTTTTCATCTTTTTATCCGTCGCAGCGAACGCCTGACCATGATGGAAAAAGGCATCGACGCTTCATTATTTTATCCTAAAAACCCCGCACCTGTTTACAGCAGTCTGAAGTTTGGCATGTTGTTCATTGGTGTTGGTTTGGGTATTTTGTTGGCAAACATTTTGGTTGCAACCACTGTTATTACTGAAGAAGTTGCCTATCCGGCATTTATTTTCCTTTTTGCAGGCATTGCACTCGTTATGAATTTTATCATCGACAAGAAAGACAAAGAAGGTAAAATCTAAATTGCAAATTCAGTTTCAAAATCAATTGCCATATCTTTTCGGGTATGGCAATTGATTTATTGGGTATAAAGAAAAATGGCCAGAAAAATTGCCAGACTTCCAAACAATACAAAAAAATGGAAAATAGCGTGGTTGTAAGGGATTCGTTTTATTGAATACAAGACTGCTCCTACGGTATAAAAAATGCCACCGGCAAGTAGTAAAATTAGTCCTTCCGTCGAAAAGTTGGCGATAAGCGGCTTTATAGCTACAACAGCCACCCAGCCCATAACAACGTAACCGATGGTGGATAAAATATTAAAACGACCGGTGAAAAAGAGTTTTAAAATTATTCCGGCAGTTGCAATTCCCCAAACAACCCCAAAAATCGACCAGCCCCAGGCTCCTTTAAGCACCAAAAGTGAGAATGGTGTATACGATCCTGCAATCAATAAATAGATGGAAGCGTGATCGAAAACCTTTAATTTCTTTCGGTTTTCAATGTCTTTCGCTGAATGGTAAAGTGTTGAGGCGAGGTACAATAAAATCATGCTTCCGCCATAAATAGCATAACTCACAATTGAAAGCGCAGTGCCTGTCATAGCTCCTTTAAATAGCAAAATAATTGTACCTAAAATGCTTAATATCAAACCTATAAAGTGGCTTCGAATATTTACACTTTCTTCTTTTGGAGAATATATTTTGATTTCTTCTTTCACAAAAATTGATTTATTATGATACCAAATTTCATACTTTACAAATTCGGTTTAAAAGTAAACAACAAAGCACAATGAAACAAACGTACCATCATGCTTTATATTCTGTATTTTCAAGAAATTACTTCTTTTGCTGGTAGTCTTTTTTTAGTTGATAGGCAACCAACGACGCATATTCTTTTGCGAAAGATTCGAGATTTACCGGACTATAGCTTTGCGATTGCATTGACCATATCAACGAATCACTTTCCACATCGTAAAGGTTTGTCTCCAGGTAATAGGTTTTGTCCTCAGTATAATACCCGGGAGAACTGACCATGGGATATTGATAGCTGTAATAGCCGTAATAAGAACCATAATAGCCGTATGAATAGGGTGCGTATGCTGAAGTTCCCTGTACATAATGCTCTTTGGTCATTTCGTGAAGAACGGTAGCCGTCAGCACGGCATCACAGTTCTGTTTTTTAATTTGATCAACGAGAACCTCTCTTTCAATTTTCCCTTTTGCAAAATCTGGAGGAAAAAGGTCTGAACTTATGACAATTGAATAGTTTTTTGATCTTAGAAAATCTGCAAGCGTGTTTTCGACATAAGTTTTATTCTTTTGATTTTCGGTGATAGCCACAATCATTACTTTTTTGTAAGGTGTTTTTGGTTGAAAATCAGGTTTTTTCCAGGTTCCGGTGATTTTCTGTGAAGGTTCACACGAAGCGATGCCTATGATAATTAATACGATTGTGAAGAGTTTTTTCATTTCATTAATGGTTTTAAGGTTAAAAAAGCAGACTACTTTTCAGTCAATGTTGACGATATTTTCATCTCAAAACGAACAACAAAATTGAATGATGTAATTTGAGAACTTTAGAATTAATTTATTGTTTTTACAGTTCGCGTAAAATGACAAGAAAAATTCGAGCAAAGATACTTATTTGCTCATTTGGAATCATAACACTATCTTATTTTTGCATGAACGCCATTATTCAACACTTGAATTTTCATAAACAAAACTTTCAGCGTTATTGTATTGACCTAAACAAAAAAATATTTTAACTTTACTTAATGACTTCATCAAACTCTACAAGTTTAGCTCCCTCCTTTATTATAGGAATTTTTCATGAAATGAAAATTAATTATTGGTTAAATGAATGAAATATAATATGTTACAATGGAAATATTTACTTGATGAATTGCCTCAGATGGTAATCGTTGTCGATGAAACCGACAAAATTATTTATTGTAACTCTGTAACTTTACAGATTTTAGGTTACAAAACTGATGATTTAATTGGAAATAAATTTTCCAGACTTGTAGTTCTGGCAGCAGGCGAAAAGAGTAATTCATTCATCGAAAAAGAAGAACGGAATCTTCTTTTTGGATTTTTATGTAAAGATGGTAGCAGTAAAAAGATAATATGTTGCAATAAAATACTCAAAACAGAAGATGGAACATTTAATTGTCTCACGCAGCTAGGTAATTTAGAAGAATCTGATCGCGAAAATTCTTCGACAAAGGATCCTTACCGAAACATAGTAAATGCCGTTCCAGATTTACTTTTTGTGATAGATGAAACCTATAGAATTAATTTCTTTTTCTCGCCTGGTGATGAAGTTTTAGCAGCACCACCCTATAGTTTTATTGGCAAAAAACCCGAAGAATGTCTTCCACCCGATGTTTCGATAATTGTTATGGAAGCTCTCAATGAAGCCAAATTAACCGGTAAATCCAAAGGAAAGGTATATAGTCTTGGTAATGATGATGATAAAAAATGGTTTCAGCTCTCTGTAAATTATAACGAATCAGAAATTGGGCATAATTATGTAGCATTGGCTCGTGATATTACACAATCAAGAATGAATGAATTGGCACTCATTACGAGCGAGGCACGTTACAGAGCTTTGGTAGAAAACTCAAACGCCGGAATAGGAATTGTTGATAAAGATGAAAATTTCGTTTTTGTAAACGAAACATTTGCCTTAATGCTCGGTTATTCCCGCGATGAAATGCAAGGCAAATCGTTATCGTATTTTACATCAACTAATGTTTTTGAGCAGTATAAACAGAAAACCATTAAACGAGGTCCGGGATTTGCGGATACCTATGAAACAGTTTTATATCATAAAAATGGAGATAGAAAAATATTTTCGGTTTCAGCATCACCTCTTTTATCTCCAAACGGGGATTATATAGGTACTGTTGGTGTTTTGATTGATATCACCGAGCAGAAATTGTCAGCAGAAAGGTTACGAGAAACAAGTTTGCGATTGAAAGCTGTGCTGGCAGCCATGCCCGATATTATTTTCATCATGGATGGCGATGGCAATTACCACGATTACTTTGTAAACGATTTATTGTTTCCGAAATTCGATCACAGCAGAATGGTAAATGCCACAGTACAAACCATCTTCGATACTTCTGACCAGGAAATGGTGATGACTGCCATCAAAGAATGTATTGCCAAACACCAAACAAAAGTTATCAATTACCAGCTGAAGCATGGAGATGAAATAGTTTATTATGAAGCTCGGCTTTCTCCAATGGACGAAAATAAGGTCCTCGCTGTTGTTCAGGATACTACCAATTTGATGGAACTTGAGAAAGATTTGATTGCAAAGCACGAATTATTGTCAATTTTGACGCATCTTGCCGGAAAATTTATTAATCTACATACAAGTCAGGTAGATGATGAGATCAATAAAACATTTGCCAAAATAGGTTCTTTTGCCAGCGCAGGAAGAGTTTGTCTTTTCGATTTTAACTGGATAACAAATACCTGTTCCAATACATTTGAATGGTGTGCCGAAGACGTTTCACCCGAAATTCAAAATATGCAAAACATACCTATTGAATTGTTTATTGATTGGGTAAAAGAAATAAAGAAAGGAAATGTTGTTGCGATTCCATCAGTAGATTCGATGCCTCCCGATTCATTGAAAGAAGTTCTTAAACAACAGCATATTAAGTCAACCATCGCAGTTCCGGTGATGAATGAAAATGAGCTATTGGGATACATTGGCCTCGATTTTGTCCATCATGAAAAACATTTTTCAGAGTCGATTATTTCAATGCTATCCGTTTTTGCCGAATTAATCACCAATCTTAAAATTAAGCAAAACAAGGATAATTTATTGAAGCAAAGTAATTTAGTGTTGGAAAAACAAAATGTACAATTATTACAATTGAATGATTTGTTAAAGCAGCAAAACGATTCGATCAATCAAAAAAATACTGAATTAGCATTGGCAACCGAAAAAGCCGAGGCAAGCAGCCGATTAAAGACAGCATTTTTAAATAATATTTCGCACGAAATCAGAACACCACTCAATGGTATTGTTGGATTTGCTCAGTTTATTGTAGATGAGGATATGCCTTCGGAAGATAAAATTGAATATGTAGAGGCAATGAATATCAGTGTTAACCGTTTGATAAACACTATTTCAGATATTCTTGATGTTTCATTATTAGTGACCGGCAACATGAAATCTGTAAAGGATGAATTTAATTTGGACGAACTTGTAAAGGAAGTTTACGATAAATATGAGAACATAGCTCAACAAAAAAAAATAGAAATACGGCTGTTTAACCCAGTAACCGAAAAAGGAAATGTAATCAATTCCGACCGCGTATTCATCACAAAAATACTTTCGGAGCTCATCGATAACGCTATTAAGTACACAAAAGAAGGCCATGTTCATATTGGATTCGAGTTTTTAAGCGATGAGATTGAATTATTTGTCGAAGATACTGGAATGGGCATTTCAGAAGAAGCATTACCTGATATTTACGAACCTTTTACCCAACAGGATTCATCAAGTACGCGAAAATATGACGGAAATGGTTGCGGGTTAACTGTTGTTCGTGGCCTGGTCGATTTATTGAACGGAAATATTCATGTTAAGTCTCAAAAAGACATCGGGACAAAGTTTGTTATTCATTTGCCAAATAAGCAGCCCAAAACTCAGGTTGAATCAGAATTTAAACCCAATGTGGTTGACCAATCAATCGTTGCTAATTTGCCAACGATTTTGTTGGCAGAAGATGAGAATCTGAATATTCTTTACACGAAACAGATTTTCAAAAACAAGAAATACACACTTCTTTTTGCTAAAAACGGGCTCGAGGCTGTTGAAATTGCGCGTGAAACACCCGGTTTAGCGCTTATTTTAATGGATATTAAGATGCCTGTAATGGACGGACTTGAGGCTACAAAACAAATCAGAACATTTAATAGCAGTCTTCCGATTATAGCCGTTACTGCTTATGCCGGTAGCGATCACCATGAACTTTGTCTGAGCGCAGGTTGTAACGATTATGTTTCAAAACCTTTTGAGCCAAAAGAGTTTTTCGAGTTAATTGACAGATTAATTTCGAAATAGACGAGATTCATTCAAACCATTACATTACATTTTTTTACTTTTACCGAAACATAATGGTTTTGGGAAGTTGTCTATTGATGTCAGGTAGTCAAAAGCCAGAGCGAAAGATTTTTGAATTAACATAAACTATTGAACAATAATGATAAGACCTCGTCCTTTATATTTCGTTTTGAAGCGATATGTGTATATAGCCGCGCTACTGTTTTATAAACGATTTACGATACATCAAGCCAAAAACGTTCCGTTGAAAGGCCCGGTGATTTTTGTTCCAAATCACCAAAATGCCTTTATGGATGCAATCATGGTTGCCGTCACCACCCCACGTAAACCTTGGTTTTTAACGCGCGCCAGTATTTTTGGAAGTGCCATGGCACGTTATTGGCTCAGCAGTTTACGCATGATACCAATATATCGTATCAGAGATGGCCTTCAAAATGTGAGAAAGAATGATGAAACGATGGAGATTTGTCTGGATTTATTGAAGAACAACGAAACCATTCTGATTTTTGCTGAAGGAAACCATAACAGACAATGGATGTTACGTCCTCTTCAAAAGGGCTTAAGCAGAATATCATTCTCCTACGAATCGATGAATAATTTTACGGGTGGTCTTAAAATTATTCCTGTTGGTTTACAATATGAAAGTCATAAGCAGTTTCGCTCCGACCTCTTAATCACCTATGGAACACCCATTTGCGTTTCAGACTATAAAGATATTTACTATTCCGATCCGCTAAAAGCAACAACTCAATTGATTGAGGATGTGCGAAAAGGTTTGAGTGCAATCATTGTTGATATTCCACAAACGATGGATTATGACACAGCGAAGTTGGCCATTCAGCAACGGCCGTGCCGTGAAAATAATTTGGTTGAAAGATTGAAATCAGATAAAGCTTTCGTTTTAAAAAATGATTTTTCTGTTGAAAATAAATCCCATTCGTCAAGCATATTGTTGAGGTTGGTTGGCTTTCCGGTTTTTGTTTATGGAGCAATCAACCATTTATTCATATATTTGATTATCAAATATTTATTAAAAAAAGTAATCAAAGATGACCATTGGACATCTTCCATAAAATTTGCCGGAATGATTATTGTTTCACCCATTTTCTATGCATTGCAATCATGGTTATTGTGGCAGTTTGTTCCGGATTGGGCTTGTATTATTTCCTATATTGTAAGTTTACCATTTGCCGCAGCCATAGCAGGCGATTATTGGTATAAGTATTTGAAATACAGTAGAATATCATAATAATACAATCAAACCAAAAGGAGTACTTTGTTTAGATTTTAAAAAAAAGAAAAAAAACTTGCTCAGAAAGGAAATGTTTGTAATTTTGCACGCTCAAATAGAAATCAATCCTCCTTAGCTCAGTTGGTTAGAGCATCTGACTGTTAATCAGAGGGTCGCAAGTTCAAGTCTTGCAGGGGGAGCTTCAAAATCAAAGGGTTACAAATATTTTGTAACCCTTTTTTCTTTTATGCGACCAAAAATGCGACCATAAGTTTAAGTAGGGTCTGATGAAAAACTCTTTAAAG